>JBPOHM010000110.1:0-13699 GCA_052035585.1 Bacillota bacterium | reverse complement strand
TACTTCTTCAACAAGATCACAATATCGAGTTATATATAAAACAAGTTCATTATCAGATAATAACTTACTTTCAATAATATTAATTAAAGCATTAAGTAAAGAGTAAGTAGTAGATGCATTTATTATCTTATCATTTTCACTTTTAACATTTTCATATGTCTTAATCGCCTCTTGTAAAGCTAAATTTAATTTATTGTACACTTCCATTTTAACTGAAGCGACATAATGTGCTGTCTCAGAATCCTTATCATTACTTGCATCCAAAATACTTTTATAATTAAGATATATATCTTTTTTAAATTGTTCTAGTAAAAGCTTACGTTTTTCAAAAATATTAGATATAACCATAGCATCATTTATTGGTATTATATTAAGTTCCTTATCAACATCAGGTGCATGTACTTCTTCTTCTGACTTATATCTTTTTACCAAGTTTAATCTATCATATAGTTTACTATTTAGAAGTTTTATTACAATCATTGACACTATATAAATTATAAAACCTATCAAAGGTAAAAACATAAAAAACAAACTAAGAAATAATTTAGATTTATTTCTTATGTTTATTGCTATAAAATTTATAACTAATAAAAAATTTAATCCTAAAATACTATATACAATAATCAATCTTATTCTCCTAAGTATTCAAACTCATCTGTGATTTCTGCAGTAATACCCTTCATCTTTAATCTTTCAATTAAAAACATAGCTTCATCCTCAGAGTCATTTCCAAGTAAAATATTAAGTTTTCCACTGCTATCTAACCCAATAACATCTGTATTTCTAAACATTCCTTTTACTAACATATAATTTTCAAAATAATCTGAATTAAGTTCACATTTAATTACACAACACTCACCTAATTTCATTTTTTTCTTTTCATATCCTAGAGCTACCTTTTTTATAAACTCAGAATAGATAAGAACATCTGTATCTTCAATGTAAATATTAGCTCTCATAACATTCTCATATTCAATTGCCTTTGAAATAGTATCAGATATTAAAACACTAAGTGTCCTTAATAGATTTAATTTATATAATGATTGCTCTTCAAATAGCAAGTCTTTAATTACAATAATTGCTATACATTCATTTGCATTCATTACTGGAGCAACAAATAAAGGCTTTACATCCCATTTGTTTCCAATATAAACTTCTCCTTTTTCGATAGCCTCTTTAATATCTACGTCATTATTTAGATTCCATGATTTACCGGAATATATTGATTCTTTATTTAGAGCTACTGTAAGTCTAACATATGAGCTATTTTTATTTGTAACATATACTGCTACTGTATTTGTTTCCATTATATCAGATGTAATATTAAGAATCTCATAAAATATTTTTTCTGGTTGTAAGACATTAATTTTTGATATGATAGAATACAATTTAGGTAAACTATTTTTTGTACTCATCAATCTTTTTTCGTATTCATTTTTTATTAAAACATTTTTTGTATTTATGTTTTTAATTTCACTATTATCTAATTTTAAACTTTCATTTTCCTCATTTTTGATTCTTAGCTCTTCTCTAAGCATATCTGTGGTATATGAAACAATAACTCCTACAAAGATATATTGTATTATCTTTACGATTATATCAACATAAGAATAAAAATATAAGATTTGCTCAAAACTAAGTCCAGATTTTAGGAAGTGAGTGATGCTTGCAAGAGCTATAGCTATAGTGGTTTGAATCATTCCGTAATTTAGTGCAACTAAAATTACATATATTATCATCCAATCAATATTTGCAAATAAATTATTATCTTTAGTTATATAACCTATTAAGAAAAAAATTATAAATAAAATACTATTTTCAATAATATTTCTTGCCTGTATATATACTTTTTTTATAACTTCAAAGAAATTTAACTTTTTAATACTATCTTTTTCTTTATATGAATAGTACTTTTTATAATCAATATTTTCTAATATTTTAAAGAAATCTTTAACATCAACCCATTCCAAATCTCTTTTTAAGTTTTTATTAATTATTTCTATACTTTTATTGTTTTCAAATATATTTAACTCACATTTAGAATTAATCTTATTTATTAAAATTTCAAATAATTGAGATAATTTATATGTCTTTGTAGAACAAATATTATATATTTTATTATTCAAACCATTTTGTAATAAACGTATAATTGCATTTGAAACATCATTAACATGTATTGGTTGTATAAGCTCATCAACAGATACCTCAATACTTTTATTATTACATAACGTTTCAACCTTTTCATGTAAAAAGTCACAATCAGAAATTCTATTGTCATAAATATCACTACACCTTAATATAGCAGTATTTACGCCAAATTGCATTTCATATAGTTTAACAAGAGATTCAGAATTTAGCATTGTAATTGCCTTTAAGCTCTGAGGGTTTACTTTAGTGTCCTCAGTTACAGCTTGTCCGAAATCTCCATAAACTACTGTTGATGACAAATATATAAAGTTTTTAGTTATTTTACTTTTTTCTAGCCAAAAGTGTAAATTCTTTGAGTAATTGTCCATATTACTATCAAAATTCCAATTATCTTTTAAATAATTTCCACCTGCATAAATTATTGCATCTGGATCTATAGAAAGGAATATTTCTTCATTTACAAGGTGTTCTGATGACAACTGAAAAAAATTGTATTTTAATGATGGTTTTAATGCTTTTTTAAAATCACTGGGTGATACTATATATACACTATAATCTTCTTTAACGCAATTATCTACTAATGCTTTTGCTAATATATCAGTATCACCTATAAATAATACCTTCATGAACTTTTAGAAACACCTCCATACTTATATGTTTTACTTTTACTATACTTATTTTAAAATAACTCTACACAGTTACTTTCTTAATTAAATACCTAATTTACTCTTTATTTCTTTTATTATACTATCACTATCAAAGCCATATTTTTTATATATATGTGCAACATTTCCATGCTTTATAAAAGTATCTGGGAATGTTTTTGTAATATATTCAATATCTTTAGGTAATATAGATATTATATTACTTGATATACCTGCTTCTGCACAATTTTCTTCAATTATTAAAGCTTTTTTTGTTTTATTTACGGATTTTATTATAAGCTCTGTATCAAGCGGTTTTAAAAATCTTAAGTTTATTACTTCTACATTTATATTTTCATTTTTAAGCTTATTTGCAGTATCTATAGCCAATTCAAGCATTTTCCCATAAGCTATAATTGTTAAATCATTTCCTTCATTAACAACTACTCCTTTACCATGCTCTATCTCTTTAGTAGAATTTGCTACATTTACAGTACTTGCTCCTCTTGGATATCTTATGGCAATAGGTGCGTTATATTTATTAACTGCAAATTCAAGCATTGAGTTTAACTCATTATAGTCAGCTGGTGCCATAACAGTCATATTAGGTATTTGTGTTAAGAATCCACTATCAAAAACACCATGATGAGTTTCACCGTCATTTCCAACTATTCCAGCTCTGTCTATAGCAAACACAACATGAAGATTTTGAGTTGCTATATCATGAACTATTTGATCATATGAGCGTTGTAAAAAGGATGAATATATGGCTACAACTGGTACTATGCCATTTACAGCAAAGCCTCCTGCCATTGTTACAGCATGCTGCTCTGCTATCCCAACATCAAATATTCTATTAGGGAACTTCTCTTTAAACTCACATAAACCCGTTCCATCAATCATAGCTGCAGATATTGCAACTACTTTATCATTGTTTTCTGCTATGTCACAAAGCTTTTTACCAAACATATCTGAGTATGACAATGTGTTTGATTTATTCAAGGCTTCACCTGTCTCTACATTAAAAGCAGAAACACCATGATATTCATCTGGATTTTGTTCAGCAAATTCATAGCCCATACCCTTTTTAGTACAAACATGTATTAAAACAGGCTCCTTAATACGCTTTGCTCTTTCAAATACATCTACTAGCTCTTCAATATCATGTCCATTTATCGGTCCTAAATATGTTAACCCAAGCTCTTCAAAAATCATACTTGGTAATATCATCTTTTTGATACCTTCTTTAATTCTACGTAAAAAAGCCTTTATATGCTTCCCTACTCTAGGCATCTTTATAAGGAATTTTTCTATATCCTGTTTAGTATTAAGATAGCTAGAAGTTGTTCTTTTCTTACTTAAATGTGTTGATAGACCACCTACATTTTCAGAAATAGACATTCCATTATCATTTAAAATTACTATTAGCTTAGTATTGTTTTTTCCTACATCATTTAATGCTTCAAAGGACATACCTCCAGTCATGGCACCATCACCAATTAGTGCTATAACATTGAAATCTTCTCCCTTTATATCTCTCGACCTCGCTATTCCAATAGCAGCAGATATTGATGTACTACTATGGCCTGTATCAAATACATCATATTCGCTTTCTTCTCTTTTAGGGAATCCACTCAAACCATCCATCTGTCTTATAGTATTCATTTTTTCTTTTCTACCTGTCAATATCTTATGTATATATGACTGATGGCCTACATCCCAAATAAGCTTATCTTTCTTAAAATCAAAAGCATAATGCAAGGCTATAGTAAGCTCTACAACACCTAAATTAGAGGCCAAATGCCCTCCTGTTTTAGATACTGAATCTATTAAAAATTCTCTGATTTCATCAGACAATAGTGCTAATTCTTTATAAGTAAACTGATGCAAATCCTCTGGCCAATTTACTTTATCTAATAAATTACTCATTTTAACTCCATTCTAATAGTTCATTTCTAAATAATAATCTTAATAATACAATAGATATATCCCTCCCCATATATAACCATTTAAATCATTATCTTAAAAATTATTTTATCCTCTTCAATATTTCACATAAATAATTGAATGAGTTTTCAACAGATTTTATCTCTAAATGTTCATTTGGTGAATGAATATCATGCATATTTGGTCCAATTGAAATTGCATCAACTAAGCTTTCACACTTTTGAAGTAGATATCCACATTCAAGTCCTGCATGAATTGCAGCTATAACGGCATCCTTGCCAGTCATTTCCTTATATGTTTGTGCACAGATATCTCTTATCTTAGAAAATTTTGCATATTCCCAACCTGGATAAAATCCTCCTGATTTTACTTCTATATTTAAGTATTCTGCTAACTGTCTCATTGATGGCTCAAAGCTATCAGTAAGTAATGACATTACAGAGCTTCTTGGATGACAATCAATTGTAATGTAATCATCATCAGTTTTAACTATACCAAGGTTATTTGAAGATATAACTAAATCTATAACAGTACTTCTAGACAATACCCCAACTGGTACTATATTTATACAAGCAATAAGCTTTTTAGCAACATCCTTTGTTAAAACCTCTGAGATATAATCAACCTTTTCTAAAGTTATATTAACATCTGGGTCTGTAAAGTTATATTCATTTTTAAATATTTTATTCCATTTTTCAATTTTTTGCTCTAAATTATTAATATTATCAGTATTTAAATATACCTTAGCCTCTCTTGGAATAGCATTTGGTTTAGAGCCTGCATTAAAGCTTATTAACTCAATTTCATCTAACAAATCATACATTAATCTTGCCATCAGCTTTGTAGAGTATCCTTTTTCCTTATGCACCTCTGCTCCTGAATGACCTCCACTAAGTCCAGCTACCTTTATCATAAATGTATTATTCATTGTTGATTTTACTTTTTCAACAGGTATTTTAAATAAAACCTCTCCACCACCAGCACAACCAGCAGTTAGTATTCCTTCTTCTTCACTATCAAGATTTATAAGGTGCTTTGACTTAATTAAACTACCATCTAGCATTTTAACTCCAGTCATGCCCATCTCTTCATCAACAGTTATCAATGCTTCAAGTGCTGGATGCTCTATGTCATCTGCTTCAAACAAAGCAAGAATCATAGCTACAGCTATACCATTATCAGCTCCTAAGGTTGTATCGGTTGCATAAATGTTACCGTCAATTACTCTTAGCTTAATTGGATCTTTTTCAAAATCATGAATTGTTCCTTCATTCTTTTCACAAACCATGTCCATATGACCTTGAAGTAGTACCATTGGAGCATTTTCATAACCCTTTGTAGCAGGCTTTCTTATGATTATATTTAAATATTCGTCTTGTATAACTTCCCAATTTTTTGATTTAGCTAATTCGTATAAATAATCTGATATTTGATTTTCGTTTTTTGAGCCACGAGGAATTCTTGATATTTCTTCGAAATAGTAAAAAACTCTTTCTGGCTTTAATCCTTCTAAAACTCTTGTCATTTTATTATTCCTTTCATTTGTATAGGTATATTTAACTTATTTTAACTTGCCAATTTTATTAAGTGGAAAGAATCTAAATAAAGCTTCCCCTTTTATATATTTTTTATGAATATATGGTTGCTTCCAATATCTTGCATCCTGCGATAGCGGTCTATTGTCACCTAAGAAAAAGTAACAATCTTCTGGCACTTCAAAAGTTTGCTCTTGCTCGGTACTAGCTGATTTAATAGCATATGGTTCATCAAGCTTTGAACCATTAACATATACATCTCCTACAGAATTAATTTCAATCTTATCACCTGGTAATCCTATAAGTCTTTTAACTAAGTACTTATTTAACTCCACTGAGTCAAATACTAAAATATCCCCACGTTTAACATTTTTAATATTAAATATTTTATTTACATAAAGTCTATCTCCAGGCATTATAGTACTTATCATTGAGCCACTTGGAACCTCTACAAGCTGAAAAACAAATCTGTTTATTAATAGTGCAATTACCAAAGCTATTAATGAGGGTATGACCCAATCTTTAATAAAATTTTTCATATCTTCTTATTCCTTTTTTATTATTTATAGTCTTAATTACTATTATAAATGATTTATTTAATTTTTCAATCATTTTTTAAAACAATTTATAAATATTATTATCTATTATAATAGTATATCCTTGATATTTTCTAAAAAAATATTATTACTATTTTAAATATATCCTTTTGTCTTCATTAATTTAAAAATTAACAAATATTACAATAAAGTGCTTCCTGCATATATTATTAATACGATGTAATAAATGTAATAATTTTTTAAAATTTTAAAAATTTTCTTTTCTGCATTGTATAAAATTTATTTTTATGAACAAAATATATTATGGTGGTGATTTTATGGACTTAAAAAGCAAAATTCAAAAGAATGCAAATGGCTTTTTCGACTCTGTCGAAAAAGACTATGTTGTAAATGACAATTTCAATTTTGCAAAGGTCAATTTTGTTACTGACAAATTTGACAATATCGCCCCAATGGTGTTGAAAGACAGCAAGGTTTACATTCCCTCAATAATTGAGGTAGAAGAAGAAAAAGCAGAAGTCGATGCTAATCAAAAATAATTCGCCTCTGCACTCCCTCGCAGAAAAAAGAATGTGTAAAGCAATTGCTTTACACATTCTTTTTGTATATTACATTTTAAACTTCTACTATCCAACCTTCTGGTGCTTCAACATCTCCAAATTGAATACCAACTAATGTTTCATATAATTTCTTAGTTACAGGTCCTACTTCTTTTAAGTCATAGAATACATGCATTTTACCCTTATGCTCAATTCCTCCTATTGGAGAAATAACTGCAGCTGTTCCACATGCACCTGCTTCTTTAAATTCATCTAAATTATCTATAAATATATCTCTTTCTTCAACCTGCATATTTAAATAATGCTCTGCTACGTACATAAGAGATCTTCTTGTTATACTTGGAAGTATAGAGTTAGATTTTGGAGTAACAAATTTATTATCTTTAGTTATACCAAAGAAGTTAGCTGCTCCTACTTCTTCTATTTTTGTATGTGTAGCTGGATCTAAGTATATACAATCAGCAAAACCCTTATCAACAGCTTCTTTATGTGCTAATAAGCTTGCTGCATAGTTTCCACCAACTTTAGCAGCTCCTGTTCCATTTGGTGCAGCTCTATCATAATCAGTAGTAATGAAGTTTACAGGAGTCATACCACCTTTAAAATATGCTCCAACTGGTGAACAGAATACACAGAATAAGTATTCTGAAGCTGGCTTAACACCAAGGTTATCACCAATACCAATTATAAATGGTCTTAAATAAAGAGTTGCTCCAGAGCCATATGGTGGAACAAATTCTTCATTAGCTTTAACAACCTGCTTACATGCATCAATAAATTGCTCTACTGAAACATATTGCATAAGTAATCTTTTACAGCTATCCTGTAATCTTAAAGCATTTAATTCAGGTCTAAATAATTGAATTTTTCCATTTTTATTTGTATATGCCTTTAATCCTTCAAAACACTCTTGTCCATAATGAAGTGCTGTTGATGATGCACTAATAGTTAATGTATCTTCATCTACAAGCTTTCCATCGTCCCATTTTCCATCCTTAAAATATGAAACATACATTTTGTTTACTTTGGTATAAGAGAACGTCATCTTAGACCAATCTAAATTTTTCTTGTTCATATTTGCCTCCAAATATAATATTTTAATACTATCTTATATTGCAAATATTATGCCATTTATGTTTGTTCTTCCTTACAGCCTATTTAGCTATATAAGTGCTTGTACTTTATGTAGAAAAAGTTAATGCGTGCAAAAATTTGCACGCATTTTATTGCGCATGATGTAATGTACGCATATATCGTGTTTATACTACTGATGGTTCTAAAATTAAATTTCCAGTCTTAAATCTGTTTAGACTTAACATGCTTACATCTATACTTGGCTTTTTACCTAATATCATTTCTGACATTACTATACCTGTTACAGGTCCAAACATAAAGCCATGTCCACTATAGCCTATAGCTAAGTAGAAGCCTTCTAAGCCATCTACTGTTCCATAAATAGGCTGCTTGTCAGGTGTCATATTGTATAAGCCCGCCCATTGTCTTATTACTCTTAGCTTACTTATAGGTGGTAATAAGCTATCTATTGTTTTAGCCATTTCCTCCATGAAGTGCCAGCTTGATGTCTGTCTTAAGTCTCTTGGCTCATTAGCATCTCCTCTTCCCATAATAAATGAACCGTGTGGAGATTGTTGAACATATAGATTTAATGAGAATGACATTACCATTGGTCCTTGCATAGCTTCTACAGGCTCTGTTACTAGTATTTGATGTCTTTCTGAATATACTGGTATATCAATGTTTACCATATCACAGATTTGCTTTGACCAACCATTAGTTGCATTTACTACCTTTTCAGTAGCAATTTCACCCTTATTAGTTATTACACCTTTTACTTTGCCATTTTCAGTTCTTATACCAATTACTTCTGTATATGTATAAAACTCTACTCCAAGTCTTTTAGCTGCCTTATAGTAAGCATCTGTAGTTTTAAAAGGATTTAAAAATCCATCCTTTCCACAGAAAGCAGCACCTGTTAGCATATCTGTATTTAAATAAGGTACTATTTCCTTAGCTTCTTGTACTGTTAACAATTTTGATGGAATACCTAATTCATGCTGTAATTTTATATTTTTCTTAAATTGCTCCATTTCTTTATCTGTTGAAGCAACTAATAGGTATCCACTTTGCTTAAATTCTACGTCATCATCATATTCTAATATTTCATTAGCATTTTCAAAAAATTCTATACTTTTCTTAGCAATAGTACAGTTCATTACTGTTCCCCATTGCATTCTTACACCTGCTCCACATCTTCCTGTTGAACCACTACAAATATATTCTTTTTCTATAACAACAACATTTTTCATGCCTTGCATAGCAAGATTATATGCTATGGCACAGCCTGAAATTCCACCACCAATGATTACAACATCTGCACTATTTTTCATGGCTTTCCTCCTTAGCTTCTTCTTCACTAGATTTTGCAATTAATCCTAATTTCACACCTACTGCTACAGGTCTATTAGTATGATTTTTTAACTCACTCATACTTTTACCAGTCGCTAAGGATATTTCTCTAAGTACTAAAAGACCACATGTTTTACCTTGACAAGGACCCATTCCTATACGAGTTATTCTTTTTATTTCATCTAAGGATGTATAGCCTTCAGCAATTAATCTTCTTACATCAGCCAAGCTTACATCTGAACATCTGCATATGATTGTATTTTCGTCTCTCATTTTTACACCTCTACTCTAATGTTTCTGATATTATATAGATATTTTCTATCCACCTCTATAGTTACTACAGGTGTTTTATCAAATGACTTAGGATTTAATACTCCTACAACCTTTGCATCTGTTATATGTTCACCAGCTCTGTCTAAGCCCTGAACTATGCTTCCCTCAGCTGGTAATGGATAAAACTCATATGGTAATTTAACTAGGATTGTATCCTCTGATTTTGATCCATCAACTATCATAATAGAAAGTCCTGGACATTTGCTAAGGCAAATTGCACAACCTGTGCAAGCTTCTGAATTTAATTTTGGTAAATTATTTATATCATCACCTATGTTGATTGCATTAAATCTACATGCTGTTTGACACGGATTGCATGGAATATTTTGAAAGCATTCTATAACTGCAACTGGTCCTTTATTTATTCTTTCAATAGATGGAAAAACACTCATAACCATCTCATTAGTCGCTATACCTGTTTTTTCTAACATGATTATTCTCCCTTCACTATCTGATTTATTCCAGACAATATATGTTGTCCAACAGGGCCTCTTCTTAAATCAGCTAATTGTCCAATATAATCAGCCTTTAAAGCATCATAATTAGCATGCTTATGTCCAATCTTTTCAGCTGCACAAAGTCCTGCTAAATATCCCTCAACCATTGCTGCACTAGCTTCCTCTACTCCTGTTACATCACCTGCAACAAAAACATTTTCAACACTAGTCTCATAGTTTTCATTTCTTGTTGGAACAAATCCACTAAGCTGAGGAACATATTTCATTTCACAACCTCTCATAGCTACTAATTCACTAAGTGGTGTCAAACCTACAGATACACACATAACATCTGTCTCAAATTCCTTTTCTGTACCTTCTATTCCCTGAAACTTATTATCAACTTCCCAAACTATTACTTTTTCAAGATTATCCTTGCCTATTGCTTCCTTTACAGTATGTGATGTTAAAATAGGCACTCCCATTCTTCTAACCTTAGAAGCATGAACTAAATAGCCACCTATTTTTGGTGCTGCATCAAGTATTGCTAAAACCTTAACTCCTGCCTGCATTAGCTGATAGCTAACTATAAGTCCTATATTACCTGCACCCACCATTAATACCTTATTGCCAGGCTTTATTCCGTAAACGTTCATAAGTGTTTGTACAGCACCAGCACCATATATACCAGGTAAATCATTATTAGGAAATGCTAAGGATTTTTCAAATGCACCTGTAGCTATAACAAGAGCCTTCGGCTTAATTTTAAAATATTTATCTTCCTTATGTAATACTGAAATAACTCCATCCTCATACATACCAACAACTGTTGTATTTGTCATTATTTCAACTTTATCCTTTAATTTATCTAATTCTTCAATCAAAATATCTGCTATGTCAATTCCTCTTCTTGAAGCATATTGCTTCTCAGAGCCAAAGAACATATGTGTTTGCTTGATTAATTGTCCACCAAGCTTATTACTTCTTTCTATTATAAGTACATTAGCACCACTTTGCGCAGCACTTATAGCCGCACACAAACCAGCAGGTCCTCCACCTACTATTACTAATTCTTTTTCTACCATGATATAACTCCTTTGCCCTCTTGTGTTTCAACTATCATTCCTTCTTCTAATTCTGTTATGCAAGTTTTAACATTTGGAACTCCATTTACAACCATTTGACATGATGAGCAATTACCAATAGCGCAATAAAATCCTCTTGGTCGGTGAAGAACAATACTTCTTCCTAAAACCTTTACACCAGCAGCATGCAAAGCGGCTTGTATAGACTCACCCTTGTAGCCCTCTAGCTTTTCTCCATTAAAGGTAAAAGTTACTTTTTCTTTTCTGTCAAATTCTAAAATAGGATGCTTTTCAATTCTCATAATAGTTCTCCTGTCTAAAATATTTAAAATTGAACTTTCTCATGTATAAATATTAAATAAAATATTATTTAATGCCATTGAAAATTATGCAAATTTTATGCCACAGCTAGCTAATATCAGCTAATTATCTTAATATTTCTTAGAGTGTTTGAAATCAAAGGAAAACTTTTACTTTGTGAATAAATAAACATTTGAAATTTTAAGCTCTTTATCCTTCAAAAATAAAAGCACTGTCAAATTTTGAACAGTACTTTTGTAAAATCATGTTTTTTTATGTTTGAATTTAAACATAGTGTCGGATTTTAAACACTATGTTCCACAGAAGGTCCTATATGGAACCTTAGAATCTGTTGGTAATTTAGTATACTCTAGATTTACATCTTTATAATCATATGGCCTAGATAAAGCATCAAGCAAGCTATTCATGATACTATAATCATCATTATTTACAGCAGCCTCCAGCGCTTCCTCTACTCTATGATTTCTTGGAATAACACTAGGATTTGATTGCTGCATAAGCTTCTTTGACATAGTCATGCTTTCTTCCTGTCTATTCAATCTAGATTGCCAATCCTTATGCCATTTCAAAAATTCATCACTTTTATATAAATCAACGTTTTGTGTATTATCTTTACTTATAATATTGTTGATATCATCATATTGGCTTAAATAATAAAAGGTATTAGTATAATCTGCATTATACTTATGCATAAGCTTTA
Organism: Bacillota bacterium; assembly: GCA_052035585.1. GTDB lineage: Bacteria > Bacillota > Clostridia > Tissierellales > Sedimentibacteraceae > UBA1535. The sequence goes on along the minus strand of JBPOHM010000110.1, from coordinate 1,005 downwards.
AAAGCTCTTCAATCAAGTCTTTATCCTGCTCTTCTTTATTAAATATACCAAGCTTTGCTCTCATTCCAAGCATATAGCTTTCATTATATAAATCATTATAGCTATCAATTGTATCTTGAGCTAGCTCTATTGCCTTTTCTTTATTATCATGTAATAAAGGTAATATTGCTTCAGAAAAACGTGCCAAATTCCAAGCTCCAATAGCAGGCTGATTACCATAAGCATAGCGACCATATTCATCTATTGAACTGAAAACAGTTTCCGGATTATACTTATCCATAAATGCACAAGGACCATAATCTATAGTTTCACCACTTATAGACATATTATCAGTATTCATTACACCATGAATAAACCCTATAAGCTGCCATTGTGCTATTAGCTTTGCTTGACGTTTAATTAGTTCCTTAAGTAAATATAGATATTTATTTTCACTTTCTTCAAAGCCTGCATAATGACGTTGCAATGTATAATCAGCTAAAGCTTTTAATTCTTCAAGGCTTCCCTTCTTTGAAGCAAATTCAAAGGTTCCTACACGCAAGTGACTTGCAGCAACCCTTGTTAATATAGCTCCACGTTGAACAGTTTCTCTATATATAGGCTCTCCAGTTGTTACAACAGCTAAGCTTCGTGTAGTTGGAATTCCTAATGCATACATTGCTTCACTTATTATATATTCTCTAAGCATTGGACCAAGAGCTGCTCTACCATCACCTCTACGAGAGTAAGGTGTCTCACCAGAGCCCTTTAACTGTATATCAAATCTCTCACCACTAGGGGTAATCTGCTCACCTAAAAGTACTGCTCTCCCATCACCTAATATTGTAAAATGACCAAATTGATGTCCTGCATAAGCTTGAGCAATTGGCTTAGAACCATCAGGTAACTTGTTTCCAGCAAAAACATCTCTAGCATCTTCACTTTTTAAATATTCAATATTTAAACCTAATGATTTAGCTAATTTATCATTTACAACTACTATCTCTGGTGAGCTAACTGGTGTTG
>JBPOHM010000061.1:0-1527 GCA_052035585.1 Bacillota bacterium | reverse complement strand
AATAATATTACCTGAAAACAACATCCTTGTTTGAATTTTCTTATTCTCTAAATAGTTAACAATCTTATTTCTAATTCCTTCTTCCTTGCAAGTTATTAAGAAACCAAACCAGCTAGGTGTTGATTTTTTATCAAAGCTAGGTAGTATCAATTTATCTTGCAAGTCATATAATCCATCAAATAGCTTGTTAAAGTTATTTATTCTTTTTCTTGTAAAATCTTCAAGCTTATCTAATTGAGCTACACCTATAGCAGCCTGCATATCTGTAGCCTTTAAATTATAGCCAAAATGTGAATAAACATATTTATGGTCATAACCAAACGGTAATTCAGAATATTGCTTATCAAATCTATGCTTACATAAATTATCCATGCCTGAAGAGCACACGCAATCTCTTCCCCAATCTCTCATAGATAGAATTATTTTATGTAGTAGAGGATTGTTAGTATACACTGCTCCTCCTTCACCCATCGTCATGTGATGTGGTGGATAAAAACTTGATGTGCCAATATCTCCTATTGTACCAGTATATTTTTCCTCACCATCAATAATATATTTAGAACCTAGAGCATCACAATTATCTTCTATTAACCAAAGGTTATTTTTATCACAAAATTCTTTAATAGTACACAAATCAAAAGGATTACCTAATGTATGTGCTAGCATAACAGCTTTAGTTCTAGCTGTTAATGCATTCTCTAACATTTTAACATCAATATTATATTCTGGAATTGTTACATCGACAAACACTGGAACAGCACCAAACTGTATTATAGGAGCAACTGTAGTTGGAAACCCACAAGCTACAGTAATAACTTCATCATAACGTTTGATTGCTCTATCACCTAAAAGTGGTGAAGTTAGAGCCATAAAGGCAAGAAGATTAGCCGAAGAACCAGAGTTTACTAAACAACAGTATTTTATATTAAGTATTCTTGAGAATTTTTCTTCAAATTCTTTTGTGTATTTACCACTTGTTAACCAAAACTCTAATGAAGAATCCACAAGATTACACATTTCTTGATGATCGTAAACTCTTCCAGCATAAGATATTCTTTGGCCTTCAACAAATTCAGTATTTGCATTATGATATTTTCTACAGTAATTATTTACAAGCTCTAATATTTGTTTTCTTGCTTGTTCTTCACTCATACCTTCAAAATAATTAATATCATTCATCATATTATTCTCCATATTTTATCCAATTTAATGTTTTACCTATACCTTCTTTAAAAGAAACTTTACATTCGAAGCTTGTATCTTCATAAAGATTTTTAGTGTCAAATTCTGTATAGCTTAAACTTATTCCATTAAAAGGAATCTCACCTAATCCTAAATCAATATTTTTATCTACTACATCTCTTAGATCTATTAAAAATTCTTTTAGTTTTCTTTGAACCTTATTACCTATATAATAATTTCCATATGGTTTTCCTTCTTCTGCTATTGCTATAAAAGCATTTGCAACATCGGTTATATATATAAAATCATATAACTGCTCTCCAGCAGTAAATGAAACCTTTTCAC
>JBPOHM010000197.1:0-3209 GCA_052035585.1 Bacillota bacterium | reverse complement strand
TATTAATTTGAACTTTTAACTCTTTATTGACATTAATATTGTTTTAATGTAAAATATCAACATGTTTAATAGTTATGCATTCGAAAAAGAGAATTAATATAAAGAAAGGAAAAGCACCAATTTATTTGTATGGTGCAGGCACTTATATATAATGGGTAAGGAAAAAGAATTTGTTAAAGAAATTACACCTATGGAAGAGGACTTTAGTAGATGGTATACAGATGTTATAATGAAGAATGAGCTTGTAGATTATTCTCCAGTTAAGGGCTTCATGGTTATAAGACCATATGGCTATGCTCTATGGGAAAAAATACAAGAGTATGCAGACAGAAGATTTAAGGAAACAGGACATAAGAACTGCTATTTTCCATTATTAATACCTGAAAGCTTATTAAATAAGGAAAAGGAACACGTAGAGGGCTTTGCTCCTGAGGTAGCATGGGTTACACATGGAGGAAGTGCAGAGCTTGGAGAAAGATTATGTGTTAGACCTACATCAGAAACTATAATTTGTAATATGTATAGTAAATGGTTAAATTCATATAGAGATTTACCATACTTATATAATCAATGGTGTAGTGTTGTTCGTTGGGAAAAGGCAACTCGTCCATTCTTAAGAACATCAGAATTCTTATGGCAAGAAGGTCACACTCTTCATGAGACATACGAAGAGGCACAAGCAGAAACATTGCAAATGCTTGGAATATACAAGGAAATAGCTGAAGAATTACTTGCTATGCCAGTTGTAGTAGGACAAAAGAGTGAGAGAGAAAAATTTGCTGGAGCATTTGCAACATATACAATGGAAGCTCTTATGCATGATGGTCAAGCTTTACAGGCAGGTACTTCTCATAACCTAGGACAGCATTTTACAAAGGCATTTGATATAACATATTTAGGAAGAACAGGAAAGCAAGAATATCCATATCATACTTCATGGGGTATTTCAACAAGATTAATCGGTGGACTTATAATGGTTCATGGAGATAACAGAGGTCTTGTATTACCACCAAGAGTTGCTCCAACTCAGGTTGTAATTATACCAATCGCTCAGAAGAAGGAAGGAGTAATAGAAAAGGCTAATGCTTTATTTGATGAGTTTAAAGCTATGGGTATAAGAGTTGAGTTAGATGATGATACTGCAAACTCACCAGGCTGGAAATTTAATCAATATGAAATGAAGGGTTATCCAATTAGAATAGAAATTGGACCTAAGGATATAGAAAACAACCAAGCTGTTGCAGTAAGAAGAGATAAGCTTGAAAAAGAAATTATTTCTTTAGACAATATAGGTGAAACTGTAAAACAAATGCTTGAAACAATGCAAAAGGATATGCTTGAAAAGGCTAGACAGCACAGAGAGGATCACACATATGTTATGGAAAGCTACGAGGACTACAAGAAGAGTATAACTGACAAGCCAGGATTTGCAAAGGCTATGTGGTGTGGATGCTCAGAGTGTGAAGCAAAGCTTAAGGAAGAGACAGGTGCTACTATAAGATGTATTCCATTTGAGCAAGAGCAGCTTTCTGATAAATGTCATTTCTGTGGCAAGGAAGCTAAGCATATGGTTTATATTGCAAGAGCATATTAAAAAAGAATATTTAGCATAAAATGAGCTCAAATTCAGATATATATTTTGGATTTGAGCTTTTTTAAATATAACTTGCATTTATATAAAAAAGTACTTATAATATGTTTATAATATATAAAATTAGGAGGACGTCTAATGCAGGATTTAATTGCTAAATATGAAGAGTATAGAAAAAAGCTTAAAGCATATGGCTATGCTATGTGGATGATAAGCTGGGATTCAGCTACTGAAGCTCCAAAGGGCTGCTTTAGTGAGAGAGCAAAGTATACTGGAGTTTTGTCAGAGGAATCATATAAATTGACTACATCGCCTGAACGTATTGAAATTGTTAACAAACTCTATGAAAACAGAGATCAGCTTGACAGTATATTAGCTCATGAAATTGTTGAGGCTAAGAAGAGCTTGGATGATATTCTAAAGATACCTATGGATGAGTTTGTTAAATTTAGAATGCTATTGGCTTCAAGTGAAAAAATATGGGCAACTGCTAAGCAAAACAATGATTTTGAAAGCTTTAAGCCTTGCTTAGAGGAGATAATATCATACACTAAGAAATTTGCTAAATACCTAGAGACTGATGAGTTAAAGGGCTATAATATATTACTTGATGATTATGAGCGTGGATTTACAACTAAGGAATATGATGAGTTCTTTGGATTGTTAAAGAAGGAATTAGTTCCATTTGTAAAAGAAATTACAAGTAGAAAATTAGAATACAATAATAGCTTTGAAAGTAAAACATATCCTAGATTAGACCAAATTGAATTTGCAAAATACATCCAAGAAGTAATGTGCTATGATACAGATCATGGTCTTATGAAGGAAAGCGAGCATCCATTTACATCTGGCGTTTCATCTAAGGATGTTAGATTTACTGTTCATTACTATGAAAACCTATTGACTTCAAGTATTTTCTCAGCAATCCACGAATTAGGTCATGCTAAGTATGAGCAACAGGTAGATCCTGCACTTGATGATACATATGTTGGTAAAGGTGCATCAATGGCTATGCATGAATATCAATCAAGATTCTTTGAAAATATAATTGGTAGAAGTCATAAATTCTGGGAAGTACACTATGGTAAGCTTCAAGAGATATTTAAGGAGCAATTAAAGGATACAAGTCTAGAGGACTTCTATAAAGCAATAAATAAGGTAGAAAATTCTTTAATAAGAACAGAAGCTGATGAGCTTACTTATCCATTACACATTATGATAAGATATGACATCGAAAGAATGATAATGAACGATGAAGTAGAGGTTTCAGAATTACCTGAGCTTTGGAATAAGATGTATAAAGAGTACTTAGGTATTGATGTTCCATCCTTAAGTAAGGGAGTGCTACAGGATGTTCATTGGTCAGGTGGAATGTTTGGATATTTCCCAACATATGCACTAGGCTCAGCATACGCAGCTCAAATATACCACAAAATGAAGCAAGAAATAGATGTTGACAAGATATTAGAAAGTGGTACTACTAAGGAAATAAACGAGTGGTTAAAGGAAAAGATTCATAAGTATGGAAGCACTAAATATCCAAAAGAGATATTAAAGATTGCAACTGGTGAAGATTTCAATCCTATGTACTATGTAAACTACTTGAAGGAAAAATATT
>JBPOHM010000370.1:0-3310 GCA_052035585.1 Bacillota bacterium | reverse complement strand
ATGTAACAATATCATCAAAGCCTACAAGTCTTATTATTCTACGAACCTCTGTAAAGTTTTGTGCTTTATCATATACCTTATAGGTAATATAATATGGTTTATTTCTATCAAAAATATTGTTATTAATATTATCTGGATCAAAACTGCCCCAATCAATTATAACCTTTTCATAAAGATCAGTTGTAAAACCCTTGTATATATCATAGGCTGTATAATCAAGCAGTATATTCTTATCATAGTCTGTGCCACCCTGTATAAATGTTAATTCAATAGGATTTGCAAGCTCTAATACAGGTGCTGTTTTATCTATAACCTCAATATCAATACCATATGAAGTGCTTAAGCCATTTACTGATTTAAGCTTAAAATTGAATAAACCATTTTTAATATATTCAAGCTCATGATTATTCCTAAACTCAGCATCCTTGCTTCCACCAACATATACTGTTTGTTTATTCGTAGTAACTTTTACAATTACATTTTTATTTGTTATTGGATAGAGGTCAGTAGCAACTATATAAGCCTGCTCATCTGCTGGAACTCTAGAATCCTCTAGTAATACCCAGTCATTTAAGACTTCATTATAGTAGTAATAGCTCCATGACACCTGTGTGATTATTGGAGCAGTTTTATCAATGCCAACAACTTCAAGCTCAATATATTGCATCATACCAGAATAATCAAACACCTTAAACACATACTTTCCATTATCTACTAATGTAAATTGTGCTTCCGTTGCATTATATACAATACCACTATAGCTTACATACAAATCTGATATTGATCTAAAGGTATCAGATGGATCCATCTCAAAGCTTACTATAACGCTAAGATTATCTCCAGAAAGTTCACTAATAGCAACAAGCTTTGGTGGAACACTATATATGTTTGTAACCTCAATTACTTCATAACCTTGATTACCATACTCATCTTTAAAAATCACTTTAATTTTTCCATTTTTAGTAAAGGTAATTAAATTATTTGAAATAGAAACCTGATAATCCTTTGTATCAATTGAATCATCTATTACTTCAGTTCCAATTATAGTTACTCCAGGCTTAGTATAGCCCGTGATCTTTACAGTTACACTTTTATTCGTTATTAAATCTGTACTTCTTACTATATCTAATACATATGGTTCTTCCTTATCAATATTAGATATAACAAATGATTTAGTTGCTTTATTTCCAACGATATCATAGGCTGTAATAGTGTATGTGCCACTTTCACTTATTGTATAATCGTAGCTTCCTGTATCGTTTCCTATTTCTATAGGATCTGGATCTACATTCTTTTGTTGAATTGTAACTTTACTTATTCCAATATCATCACTTATTGTAAAATTAACAGTTACATCTACATTAGTTTTTCTTTTATCATATATTACATCCGATATACTAGGTGCAGCTATATCAAACTTTTCTGCTGAAACTACATATGATTCTTCATTGCCATATTGATCAGCTATTATAAATTCAAAGGATTTATCTAATGCAGTAAGTATTCTCTCATTAGAGCCTAAATTGTTTAAAACATATAAGCCTCTATGATTTGGCTTAATGAAATTAATAATAGCCCTAACCTTTTTATAATGGATACCATCCTCACTGTTTGTTTCAATCCAATTTCCGTTGATATCTTGATAACAATATATATATGAAACAGTAAAGTCTTTACCAAATTCAATATCTTCTTTTACAATATTGTTTATTTGGATTGTAATGCTTTCTTCTATTTCTGCTCTATTTGTTGCAGTTACATGAAGATAACTATTCTCTTCTACTACAACCTCACCATCAACTACATCTATAAAAGCATGTTCATAACAATACTCATTTTCACACAAGTGATATTTCAGACTTTCAATACCTGATTCATTATCGTATGCATTTAATGATATAACTACTTCATTTAATGTAAACTCATTTGTACTTAAAGAATATTTTATAATTGGTTTTGTAATATCAAAGCAATTTATAGCAATTGATTCCAATACATCCCTTTTCCAAATATATTCTTCACCATCGAACTCATACTCACGCAATATGAAATAAAGCCTTTTATCAAGATTATTGTTGTCATATGGATAGTAATTTAATGTGCTATAAAAATCTTCTCCAGGAATAGTAGAAACTGATCCGCCAGTAAAATTAAAATCTTGAGTTATTTCACTTAGCCAGCTAATATCAACTGCTTTTACAACACCTTGTATTTCTGCTTCAATTGCACTTCCTGTAGTAACTGATGATAAATCTTCAATCTCTCCTTCTATTGCACTCTCTGTAGTAACTGATGATAAGTATTCAATTTCTCCCTCAAAGGCTTCAGGATCATCTTCTGTAAGCTTAGTAGTATAAACATTATAGCTTTCAATCGGTATTAGAACATACTTATTATTATCAATTGAACTTATATGTAGCTCCAAGCCACTATTAATGTTATAAAATCCATTTATATCAATTATATCCCCTAAAGCATCTTTAAGCACAAGCTCATATAATGATTCTTCTTCAAACTTAACACCAGAAACCGTTACTTCAAATGTATATGTACGTCCACATTCATCTGCTGCATATAATTTATAAGTGTCATTTTCAGGGGCAACAAGAACATACTTCATTGAATAGTTAGTAGCATAGCTTCTAGCTATGTTTTCATTTATCTCATCAAGATCTGCTAGATCTATTTTTTCTTTTTCTTTATATTCTCCCTGCATTTCTAAGTGCTTTGGTAAAATATATACTGGTACATTAAAATTAATAAGCACACTAGCATTATTTAGAACTTCGTCATAAGTAAGTCTATAAGTCTTTATTTCTGCCAAGGCATCCTCTACCTCGATAGGTGTAATATATGTAGTCGTCTCATTACCAACTTGATCCTTTGCATTAACAGCTATCTTATATTTTCCTGTTGTACCTCTAACTCTAAATAAATATGTACTATTAGAGGTTCCATTAAAAAATTCATTGCTGCTTTCTAATACAACTGAAAGGAATGATGAAGATTCATCATAATCATCTTCACTAACTTCTTCATCAAAATCTACAAGAGCAAACCTTGTTTCCTTTTCCACTGCTCCATCTACAAAAAATCTTCCCCATACTTCCTTTCGTTCACCAATATATTCTGTAAAGATACCATTTTCTGCATAAAAACTTATTTCTGGTGGTATACGATCTATAGACCAAACATTAATAGGAATTAAAGTTTCATTGCCAAACCTATCCCTTGCAATTATAGCTGTACTATCATTTTCATAAATAGTAATAATATATTTGTTTTCTAAACCGGTTAAAGGATCTATCAT
>JBPOHM010000288.1:0-5913 GCA_052035585.1 Bacillota bacterium | reverse complement strand
CAATTATTACAGAGGGAGCAAAGATATCAGCAACCTGCCAAAAGTTAATTTTCTTAATCCAGCAAGTTATTAGTAAAGCAAGTATACCTCCAAATATACCACCATGTATAGCCATTCCTCCACTTCTAGTGTTAATAATCTCAAAGAAGCTATTAAATTCTTCTGGAGCAAATGCTACATAGTATAATCTAGCACAAATTATACCTGATAATATTGTTGCTATTAATATATCAATAAATTTATCTTCATTAAATCCAATACGTTTAGACTCTCTAAATGCTAGCAACATGCCAATTGCTACACCTGAAGCAATGAAAATTGCATACCACATTATATCTAAACCAAATACAGTAAATGCTACTCTATTCATAAGAACCTCCTATTTGTTCTTTATTGTCTTAAAACAGCACCGAAGTTTTCTTCTAGCTTTTTCAAAACTAAACTGTGAAGATTATCAACATCTTTATCCTTCAATGTTCTTTCCTTATGTCTATATGTTATTGCAAATGCTGTACTCTTGTATCCCGTAGTTATATGAGCTCCCTTATAAACATCAAATAACTCAACACTTTCTATCATGTTAGGATTTACAGCCTTTATAACTGCTTGCATATCACCTACTAAGACCTCATCCTTAACAATAACTGCTATATCTCTTTGCATTGCTGGGTATTTTGGAAGAGCAGCATATTTAATTGACATGTTTTTATACTCAACGATTTTATCGACATCTATTTCAGCTATTAAAACTTTTCTGTCTATTTCATAATTTTCTAAAACCTGAGGATGTAATTCTCCAAAGATTCCTATTTGCTCATCATTTATATAAATTCCTGCACAAATTCCACTGTGGAATGTTGGATTATCAACTACTGCTTTTACCTTTAACTCTATACCAAAGCGGTTTAACATTTGCTCAATAATTCCTTTTAAATTGAAGAAATCATAATTTCCATACATTCCTATACAAAGCTTGCTTCTTTCATCTGGAAGCTCTGCAACAGGTAATTCTCTAGGAACAAATGTATTTCCAACCTCGAAGAACTTAACTTCATTTATACCTCTGTTGTTATTTCTACTCATAGCATCAAGCATATTTGTCATAAGAGTAGTTCTCATAACACTGAAATCTTCTCCAAGTGGATTTAATAGCTTGATATATTTTTTAATATATGAATCTTCACTTGCACAAATATTATCAAGTGATTTTGGACTTATAAATGAATATGTCATAATTTCCTTAAGTCCCATAGAAACCATTATATTTCTTATAGTATCCTCTGTCTGTCTTTTTTCAGATTTCTTACCTTTTAATAGAGTACTTACAATTGGTACAGCTTCTATATTTTCAAATCCATATATTCTACCAATCTCTTCTATAAGATCAGCCTCTTGCTCTATATCACATCTGAAATAAGGTACCTCAGATACAATCAAACCATTTTCAAATTTACTATTTAATTCTAGCTTATTAAGAATAGTCACCATTTCCTCTACTGGCATTTTAATTCCTAATAATTCCTCTGCTCTATGTGGTCTAAGTGTAACAGTTTTTGGTGTAAAATCACTCTTTCCAGCATTTATATATCCCTTAACAACTGTTCCAGCACCAATCATTTCAATAAGCTGACAAGCTCTATTATTTGCTATTTCAGCATTTCTATAGTGTAACACCTTTTCATTTCTAGCTGAGGCTTCTGAACGAAGTCCATATTTTCTTGATGTTTCACGAATAGATTTTGTATTAAATGTTGCTGTTTCAAGAAGCATTAAGGTAGTATCTTCACCAATTTCTGTATCATAGCCACCCATAACTCCAGCTAAACCAACAGGATTTTCACTATCAGCTATAACTAACACATTACTATCTAGCTTTCTTTCAACCTTATCTAATGTCGTCAATATTTCTCCATCCTTAGCACGTCTAGCAACAATCTTTCTCCCTTTGAACTTATTTAAATCATATGCATGCATTGGTTGACCAAGCTCAAGCATAACATAATTAGTTACGTCAACTATATTATTAATAGGTCTCATACCTGCATCCATTAAGGCTCTTTGCATCCATAATGGGGATTTACCAATTTTAACATCCTTAATTACTCTTACATAAAATCTCTCACAAAGCTCTGGAGCTTCAATAGAAACCTCATCAAAGTAATTCTTTATATCATCTACTTCATTTTGAATTTTGATTTCAGGGAATCTGAATTCCTTATCTAAGGTTACAGCAACCTCTCTAGCTATACCTGTTATATTTAAGCAATCTGGTCTATTGTAAGTAATTTCAATATCCAATACCTTTCCACCTATTGATAAAACCTCTTTTATATCCTTTCCAATAGGTGTACCCTCTTCAAGAATCATAATTCCATCATTTCCACCCTTTGGTGTTACCTTATCTTCAAAGCCAAGCTCCTCATAAGAACACATCATTCCTTGTGACTCAACACCTCTTAGCTTAGATAGTTTAATATTAAGACCATTAGGCAAATGAGCTCCAACTAAAGATACTGGAACTATATCCCCAACCTTTATATTTTTAGCTCCTGTAACTATTTGAACAATCTCAGTTCCTACATCAACCTTTGTTACAACCAATTTATCAGCATCTGGATGCTGCTCAATTTCTAATATTTTTCCTGTTACTACACTAGTTATATCCTTATCTAAATCTATAATAGAATCAACATGAGAACCAGTTAATGTTATCTTATCAGCTAATTCCTTTGCATCAACATCTATATCTACATATTTTTCTAACCATTTTATCGGTGCTAACATATTAAATCATCCTTTCTTCTTAAAACTGTTTTAAAAATCTTTCGTCATTTTCAAATAAAAGTCTAATATTGTTTATTCCGTATTTTACCATTGTTATTCTATCTATACCCATTCCAAATGCAAATCCACTATATACCTCTGGGTCAATACCACAGTTTCTAAGTACATTAGGATGTACCATACCACAGCCTAAAAGCTCCATACTCCAACCAGTATTATTACATGCTTCACAGCCCTTACCCTTACATTTTAAGCAAGATACATCAACCTCTGCACTTGGCTCAGTAAATGGGAAATTGTGTGGTCTAAATCTAGTTTTAATCTCATCACCAAACATTTCCTTAACAAATTGATTGATTGCATCCTTAAGGTTTGCCATAGTTATTCCTTTATCAATAACTAAGCATTCCATTTGGTGGAACATTGGTGAGTGAGTATCATCAACCTCATCAAATCTAAATGTTCTACCAGCAGAAACCATTCTGATTGGTGGTTTTTGAGTTTTCATTGTTCTAATTTGAACTGGTGATGTTTGTGTTCTTAATACTATACCATCAGCAAGATAGAATGTATCTGACATATCTCTTGAAGGATGATCTTCAGGAGCATTTAAATCATCAAAGTTATTTTGTACTGTATCAACCTCTGGTCCTTCTATAACATCATAGCCCATACTTAAAAATAGATTTTCCAACTCCTCTTTAACCTGCATTAATGGATGTCTTCTACCCATTTCAGGATATTTTGAAGGCATTGTTACATCTACCTTTTCATTTTTTAGCTTTTCTTCCTTTTGCTTTTCTAGCCAAGCTGCTTTAAACTCGTTTATTCCATTTTCTATAGCTGCTCTAACCTCATTTGCAACCTTACCTATAATAGGTCTCTCTTCCTCTGAAAGAGATGCCATACTACGAAGAATTGCTGTTAGCTCACACTTTTTACCTAAAAACTGAACTCTTAATTTTTCAATTTCTTCATTATTAGCACACTTTTCTATAAGCTTTATAGCTTCTTCTTTAAGTTTTAATAATTTTTGTTCCATTTTTTACATTCCTTTCTGTACTTAATTTATTACTTCGCAATAATTTAGTTTTACTATGTATTAAATTATTTAATTATTTTTAAATTATAATATAAAAAGGACTTCTCCTCATAAAGAGGCGAAGTCCGCTGTACCACTCTTTTTCATCCAAATATATTATAAGCATATATTTGAACCTTGTCTTATTTAACGATATTAACCGTGCAAATCTACTGCTACTTCAATCTGCCAGCTCAAGAGTGAACTTCAATGTCTATCATTTAATGGTGCTCTCAGCTATTGCCCCATCTCTCTTGAAATGATTAAGTCCATGGATTAAAACATTTACTTTTCTCTTTCATAGCCTTTAATATTAAAATCTTTATTTTTATATTACTCTCCATTATAGCAAAGGCTATACAATAATACAAGAGATTTTTTAATTTTTTATACTTTAACTATTTCCTTAACCTTAGCTTCTGGGTGTACGTCAATAGTTTCACTATACTCAATAAGATTTACTTCACAATATTTGCCAAGCTTCACTCTACTCGCTCTTATTGTATCTGCATTAAGTCCATCTGCATCAAGCTCTGTACATTCAATTAAATCTACCTTTGATATATCAAAGTTATTAAATATATTAAAAATTCCAGGTCTTTTATTTAATTTCGGATTTATCTCTATTAATTCACCAAATATTTTTGCAGCTCTACATACTCCATCAATCTTTACATTGTCTGCAGAAAGCTCATTACATTGTAGGACTCCTTCTGATTTAATTTGATCAGCATTAACACAAGAATCTATAAATCTTGCTATTCCTTCAACTCTAATCTTTCTTGCTCTTACGTTGCCATTTATTTTAAATGTACCTTCAGTATTAATTTCTTCAGCTGTTAACTCACCTTCGCATTTACACATACCTTCAGAAGAAAAAGTTACACATTTTAAATTATCTTTAATAGTTATTAAACCTTCAAGCTTTACTTTGTTATATTCTCCGCCATAATTTGATCCAAATCCTGAAATTCTTAAATCTTTTAATTCGCTCATACTTACACTCCTTCAAAATTAAAACTTAATTCTTTATACTATTTTCAACCGTACTATTTTTACTTATCTCAATTTCATTTGTATATTCTACTTGCTTTATATGACAATTGCTGCCAATTACAACGTTTTTACCCCTAATACAATCTGCATTTACATTCTCAACATAAATATCATCTGCTTCTATTAAGCCTATTTCTAATATGCCGACTTTCCTATCATAATCTTCATATATTGAGTCTGAAAAGTTTTTAGGTATTTTATTAAATATGTTATTTACAGAAAAATCTCTGCAAATCATAACATTTGAGCCTACTATACTTTTTATCATACTATTTGGGCAAGGTCTAATAAATGTATATTCTGAATTTATGCTTTGTACCTCTATCTTGTCTAGAGAATAAAATTGTTCACATTCAATGTTATTAGCTGCTTTAAAAGAATTTCTAAATATAAAATTCTTGAATTTTAATGTTCCATGAGATTCTAATTCAAAAACACTCTCAAGAGTCTCTCCTGAAATATCACCTTTAAAGTTTACCTTATTTACTGAACTAAATAACCCTTTTATTTTAAAAAGACCAACTATATTTCCATCACTTGAGCCAACGCTTAAAATATTTGAGTTTAAATTTTCAGCTTTTATATTTCCCATTATTCTTAAACTATTAATTTGTGAACTTTCTTTAACATTAAGCTTGCCCATAACCTTTACAGTTTCTAAGCTAGAAGTTTCAAGCGTTGTATCACCCATAAATTTAGCATTTTTTATGTTACTATTTTTAATATATGCTTCACCCATACAGTTTAAATCCTCAAATGTACAAGATTCACATTGAGTTTCACCCATTACCTTTACTTCAGCAGCGATGCAATTATATAAATTAGCATCGCCCATATTTTTTATACTTTCTACATTTATTCCAGAATGAGTATTTGATCCCATTGAACTTATTTTTCTTGACATATTACCCTCCATTTATTTAAAATTTAAACTATTTTTATATTTAATTTTGATTATATTTGCAATTTCATCAAGATTAATTATTTTTATA
>JBPOHM010000355.1:0-2175 GCA_052035585.1 Bacillota bacterium | reverse complement strand
CAAAAAGGAATCCTTAAATGTAGCAAACTGTGCTTCAATAATCCTCTATGAGATTACAAGAGATTAGTTTTCTTTTAATATCTTTCTGCTATTATATATTAAATGGAAAAGACAAAAGTCTCTATTTCAAAAAGAACTATTTTAATCGCTTCTGCACTTGTACTTGCTATAGGAATACCACTTGCTTACCTCCTTTTAACCAATACTTCGGAAGATAGTAGTGCATGGTATAACACAAGTTGGCTTTACAGAAGATCTATCTTTATTTCAAATACAGAGACTCAAGCTATAAATGAAGAAGTTTTAATTGAATACGACACTAAATCTTTAATAAATGCTGGAAAACTTCAAAATGATTGTGATGACCTTAGATTTGTAGATAGTGATGATTCAACATTGCTCCCATATTGGATAGAAGGTGGGTGCAACTCCTCTCAAACACAGATTTGGGTAAGGATACCTAATCTGCCAGAGAGTGGAAAAACAATATATATGTACTATGGAAATGAGTCTGCTCCTGATGGGCAAGAGGAGTGGACAGGAGATTTTCTTTTGCTAAAAGACTCTGCATGTACAAATGAATGGAAAATGGAATCTGATACAGGACAAGATTTTTATCAAAGATTCCCTAAAGGTGCTTCAGTGTATGGAGAGACAGGTGGGAGTACTTCTCATCCTCATCCTCAAACAATATTAACAAGTGGCTCTCAAATTAGTACTAGCAGTTCTGCAAAAAGCGGTGATAGTGCTAAAATTGCAGATTCTCATACACATCAAATAATAGTAACCTCACAAGAGACAGAAGTGCTACCCCCATATTTAGATATGATAGTATGCTCCAATAAAAATCTAGTTATCAATCAAGGTTTCATCTCTTTATTCGACTCCTCAATTCCTTCTGGGTTTACAAGATTCTCACAGCTTGACAATAAATTCCCAAGAGGAAATTCCACATATGGAGGAAGCGGTGGTGTAACAACACACTTCCATAAAGTCTTAGCAACAATAACAGATGGAGCAAGCAGTGAAACAACTGCACAGGGAGGTAATGAAATATATACAGCATCAAATACACACACTCATACCATTAATCAATTCATTACACAAACTTCAGAGAATATTCCTAAATACCTGTCTGTTTTGTATGGACAAGCTAGTAATGATATTATGGCACCCATGGGAGTAATAACTATGGCTACTGCCCTTCCTCCTCTTGGGTGGACAAGATTTTCGCAGCTTGATGAATATTACCCATATGGGAGCTCATCATATGGTACAACAGGAGGAAGTTCATCTCACACACACAGTGTTAGCGCAACTACAGGTAGCAATACAGCAACAGTTGGCCTGTCAACTGGCTCTCCCTCTATATCCCTCCCTACTAAATCAACACATACTCATAATATAACAGGAGAATTACAGCCGTATTCAAATGATCCTCCATATATCAAAGTACTCTTTATCAAAAAGAACTCTTCTAAAAGAGCTACTATTAATAATGAGGAAATTCCTAATCAGCCTCCTTCTGCACCTACTAACTTACTTACAGAGGGTCTTGTTAATCCTGTTAGTATAACAAGCCAATCTCCTAAATTTAGTGCGATATACTCTGATCCTAATTTAGATAATGGTATATATTTTGAAATTGAGGTAAATACAAAAGCTGATTTTACAGGTACAAGTATGTGGGATAGTGGAAAGACATCAATAAGCCCAATTATAAGCGGACAAAGATCTCCAGAGATATTATATATGGGAAATGCACTCTCTTTAAATGGTATTACATATTATTGGAGAATACGATTCTGGGATAGCAAAGATACACAGGGACAGTGGTCTCAAACAGCAACATTTACAACATCACAAAATAAAACTACACTTATAATTCCTTCTAAAGGAGATTCAACAATACAAGAAGAGAATGAAACTCTAGATGGATCAAATACTATCCCCAATCCACCAAGTTCACTATATACCGAAGGGAGTAGTGAGCCAATAAAAGTGACAGATACAACACCTGAGTTTAGTGCAATATTTAGTGACCCTGATGCAAGTGATACAGGTGTGTACTACGAGATAGAGGTAAATACCCAATCAGATTTCTTTGGGACAGTTATGTGGGATAGTACAAAAACAGCTATCTCCCCAATTACTAATGGTTCAAGATCTACAGAT
>JBPOHM010000318.1:0-7050 GCA_052035585.1 Bacillota bacterium | reverse complement strand
TATTAGCAGAGCTTTTTCTCATAGTTTTATCAGAAAATTTGAAAGTTAAAATCATACTATTTAAATTATTATACTTGCTAATTTCCAACATTTCTCTGATTAAAGCATCATGTCCTAAATGTATTCCATCAAAATTTCCAATGGCAATACAGGAATTCTTAAAATTTGTCATTTCTCCTCCGCTATATTTTATTATACTTTAGTTAAAATATAGATTTTATATAAGCATTTTATTTATTTTTATATGATTTTCATCAACTACATGACCTATGCCAATTAACATATCCTTGCAATATACATAAAAATCATCAGATATATCAGCACCTATTTTATAATATACTTCATTGCCAACTATAAGTTTATCATAATATTTTTCATTTACAACTATTTTTTTCATTGGAACAATATTATCTACAGAAATTATATAATCAGCTATCTTATTCATTTGTGCATATAGGCTTAAATCCTCTAAGCTTATAGCATCTTCAATTCTCAAGCCCTTTGCCTCTGTCCTTATTAATATACCCATGTGTGCTGGTATGCCAAGCTTTTTACCAATATCATGGCATAATGTTCTCATATATGTTCCCTTTGAGCATCTAATTTTAACAAGAACATTTGAATCGTAGATTCTTAATATATCTAGACTTTTTATTTCAGCTGGCCTTGCTTCCTTTTCAATTACTATATCCTGTCTAGCATACTCATATAGCTTCTTACCATTATACTTAACAGCCGAATAAGCAGGAGGAACTTGATAAATAATACCTTTAAAAGAGTTTATAGTCTTTATTACCTCTTTTTCATTAAAATCAAAGCTCTCTAGCTTTTCAATAACATTTCCATACATATCTTGAGTATCTGTACTTTGTCCAAATTTAATTTCACAGATATATTCCTTATCACCATTTATCAATATATCACTAAATTTAGTTGCTTTGCCAACACATATAGGTAATACTCCAGCTACATTTGGGTCAAGCGTTCCAGCATGTCCTACTTTCTTTATACCTAAAGTCTTCCTTACAAAGCTCACAATATCATGTGAGCTCATTCCTGTTGGTTTTAAAATATTTAATATACCATTCATTATAATATCAACTTTCTATAAAGTTAACATAATTTTTATTATGTTTATTATCTGCTTAAATATTTCTCTAATTCTTTTACTACTATGGCTTCTGACTCTTCTAAGCCGGCATTAATTTGAAAGCCTGCTGCTTTTGCATGTCCACCACCATCAAATTTTATAGATATTTCAGATACATCAATATCATTCTTAGAGCGTAAGCTCACCTTTGTAAGAGTTGAATTATACTCCTTTAAAACACATGAGATTTCAACCTCATCAATTTCTCTAATAAATTCAACTACTCCTTCAATATCGTTCATATTGGCGTTATTTTTCTTTACTATTTCATCTGATATTTTTGCAATACCAAGCTTATTATCATAATAAAAATGAATATTAGAGATACACTCTATATATGCCTTTGCAGTGTTTATTGGCTTAGAATTATAAATTAAGTTATCTATTTTAGCTACATCAACACCAATTTCTATAAGCTCAGCAGCAACCATATGAGTTGTACTGCTTGTTGATGAATAAGCAAAATTACCAGTATCAGTTATTATAGCTGTATAAATATATTCTGCCATTTTTAAATTAATTTTTTTATTTTCAGATTTTATAATATGGAATAATAGCTCTCCAGTAGAGCTTATATCTGGATCAACTATATTTATATCAGCAAATTCAGTATTTGTTTTATGATGGTCAATACAAACTATCTTATTTGATTTATCTATAAGACATTTATACTTTCCAAGTCTTTCTTCATCTCCACAATCTAAAACTATCAATAAATTAAAGCTTTTATCTTCAAAATCTGAAAGTATTAGTTTTTCATCAATATAGCTTTTAAAATTATATGGAATTTTACCATCAAAGCCATAACATACATCTTTATTATACTCAGTTTTAATAAACTCGTATAGGGCCATAACAGACCCTATACAATCACCATCAGGAGCGATATGACCTATTATGCAAATTTTATCAGAATTATTAATTTCATTAAAAAATTCTTTAATATTATTCTTCATC
The DNA here is from genome assembly GCA_052035585.1 of Bacillota bacterium. Taxonomy (GTDB): domain Bacteria; phylum Bacillota; class Clostridia; order Tissierellales; family Sedimentibacteraceae; genus UBA1535. The sequence continues at coordinate 4,943 of JBPOHM010000318.1, read as the reverse complement.
TTCTGATCCATTTTCATATTCATCGAGTGATTCGTCATCTACATTTACTCCTTGATTTTCTTTACTAATAACTTCATTGATAAGCTTATTTATATATACGCCTCTTTCAATTGAAATATCCTTTTCAAAGAACAATTCAGGAACTGTTCTTATTCTCATTTTTCTGCTAAGTTCTTTTCTTATAAAGCCCTTTGCTCTATTTAATGCTTCAATACTTGAATCACCTTCACCATAAATAGAAACATAAACCTTAGCAGTTTTTAAATCCTCAGTAATTACAACATCTGTAATACTTAACATTTCTGAAATACGAGGATCCTTTACATCTCTTCTAATTATATCAGATATTAATTTTTTAAATTCACCTGTTAATCTATTGTTTCTTCTAACAGCCATTATCTTTTAATTTCCTCCATGATATATGCTTCAATTATATCGCCTTCCTTGATATCGTTGTATCTTTCGATACCAACTCCACCTTCAAAGCCAGCCTTTAATTCAGAAGCATCATCTTTAAATCTCTTTAATGAAGTTATATCACCTTCATGAATAACTATATCATTTCTTAAAAGTCTTATCTTTGACTTTCTTGTAATTACACCATTTAATACATATACACCGGCTATTATTCCTACATTAGGAACCTTAAATGTAGCTCTAACCTCTGCTCTACCTTGAACAACTTCCTTATACTCTGGATCAAGCATACCTGTTATAGCCTTCTCTAAATCTTCGATAGCATTGTATATAATATTATAAGTACGTACATCAACATTTTCCTTCTTAGCAATCTCTAAAGCTTGAATTGAAGGTCTTACATTAAATCCAATAACTAAAGCATTTGATGCTGAAGCAAGATTAATATCACTTTCATTAATTCCACCAACACCACTGTGGATAATATTAACCTTAACCTCTTTAATACTTAATTTCTCAAATGATTGTCTTATAGCCTCTATAGAACCTCTAACATCTGCTTTAAGTATAATATTTAAATCCTTAACTTCGCCCATTTGGATTTTGTTGTATAACTCATCTAATGAAACCTTTGAGCTTACATTTAAGCTATCAGTTCTTTGTCTTTCTTTTCTCTTTTCAGCAATTGCCTTTGCTTCCTTATCAGAATCCATAACAATTAATACATCTCCAGCTAATGGAGTTTCAGAAAGACCTAAAATCTCAACTGGTATAGATGGTCCAGCTTGGCTTATCATCTTACCCTTGCTATTAAACATAGCTCTAATTTTACCATAAGAAGCTCCAACTAATACAGTGTCACCCTTCTTAAGAGTTCCATTTTGTACTAATACAGTAGCAACTGGTCCTCTACCCTTGTCAAGCTTAGCTTCTATTATAGTTCCTCTTGCATTTCTATTTGGATTAGCCTTTAATTCTTGGATTTCCGCTACTAATAGAATCATTTCAAGAAGATTTTCAATACCCTCTTGCTTTTTAGCAGATACTGGTGCGAATATTACATCTCCACCCCAATCCTCAGCTAATACATTGTGTTCAGCTAATTCTTGCTTAACTCTATCAATATTTGCTGTTGGCTTATCAATTTTATTAACAGCAACAATTATTGGAACATTTGCTGCCTTTGCATGGTTTATTGCCTCAATTGTTTGTGGCATAACTCCATCATCGGCTGCTACAACTAAGATTGCTATATCTGTTATACTTGCTCCTCTTGCACGCATAGATGTAAATGCTTCGTGACCAGGAGTATCTAAGAATGTAATTTTCTTACCATTAATTTCAGCTACAGATGCTCCAATGTGTTGAGTAATTCCACCAGCTTCCTTAGTAACCTCAACAGTATTTCTTATAGCATCAAGTAAAGAAGTCTTACCATGGTCAACGTGTCCCATTACAGTAACTATTGGTGGTCTTTCAACTAAGTTTTCTTCTGAATCTTCAATATCTTGATTTAATCTTTCTTCTATAAGTGCAAGCTCATCAATAACTACCTTTTTAGTAATTACTGCATTAAAATCTTCTGCTATTATGCTTGCAGTATCAAAATCTATTTCTTGATTCATATTCACCATTAAACCAAGCATAATAAGCTTTGACATAACCTGAGCTACTGGTACACCAATTTTATCAGCTAAATCTCTAACTACTATAGTATCTTCCATTTCTATTTTCTTTTGCTTTGGTACTACATGAGCTTTTTCTTTTTGCTTATCAGCTTCATTAGTGTTCTTTTTATTATTGTCTTTTTTGAAAAATTTATTATTGTTATTGTTTAAGTTACCACCAACGTTTTTCTTAATTGGTTCTGGCTTTTTATTTATAGCAGGGATAACCTTATTAGCTTTTTTAATTTTTGCTCCATTTAAATCAATTTCAAAATCATCATCTTCAACAATTGGAAGAGCTTTACTATGCTTAATATCCTGTTTCTTAACAACAGCATCATTGTTTAACTTAACATTAGTATTTTTTACTGCTTTTTTATCCTTAGAAGCATCCTTTGGAGCTTCCTTTGGCACTTCCTTCATGCTGTTTAAAGTGTTTATTACTTTTCTTATTCTTAATGTCTCTAAGTCTGTAATAGAGCTCATGTGAGATTTAACCTTTATATTAAATTCCTTTTCTATTACATCCTGCAATTCCTTGTTAGTCATATTTAATTCTTTTGCTAATTCATGTATTCTCATACGGTCACCTCCAAATTTATAAGTTGTCGTTTAAATAAGATATAATATTTTTATCAGTAACAGTTAATATTCCAACCTCTTTTTTATTTAATATCCTACCATAGACAAGCTTTTCACCGTATTCTATATACTTACGGCCATATTTTTCACATTCAAATATAATATTTTTTTTAGTTTTATCTGATGTATCACTCGCTATTATTACTAAAATCTCAGCATTTTTACTTTTTATAAGTGAAACTGCCATATCGTAGCCAAATACAAGTTTACCAGCTTTTCTAGCTATACCAATCATACCATAAAATTTATTAGATAAAATTTGTATGTCTTTGATATTTGCTTCGTTATTATTTGTCATTCTCTTCAACCTTTAATATTTCTGCTTTTATTTCATCGTATACTTCGCTTGGTATCTCTATTTCAAGAGCTCTTGATAATCTTTTAGATTTTAATGCTTTTTCAAAGCAATCTAACTTTTTACAGATATAAGCTCCTCTTCCATTTAGCTTACCACTTGCATCAAATCTTACAATTTCTTTTTCTTCTGCAGTTTCATTTTCTAATTTTATCTTTGTTTTAACTATTCTACATAAGGATTTTTTAGGAAAGCTTTCATTACAACCAATACATTTTCTCATAGGAATCTTTTTTGGCTTCATAATTTTATTCTCCTGTTTCCTCTGGTTCTAACTTACTATTAGCTTCCGCCATCAAATCCTCATATGAATCATTATCAATACCATTTTGTCTTTCTGCAAACTGAGATTCGCTTATAATATCTATTCTCCATCCAGTTAATTTTGCAGCCAATCTTGCGTTTTGTCCTTCCTTACCAATAGCAAGTGATAATTGGTTATCTGGAACTACAGTAGTTGCTGTTTTTTCAGCTTCATTAACACTAACACTTGTTATTTTAGCAGGTCCTAAGCTGTTAGCAATAAAGATTTCAGGGTTTTTATCATATATAACAATATCTATTTTTTCACCATTGATTTCATCAATTATAGATTTAACTCTCATACCTTTATTGCCTACACATGAGCCTACTGGATCAACATTTGGATCATGTGAAAATATAGCAATTTTTGTTCTTGAGCCTGCTTCACGAGCTATGTTATATATTTCTAAAACACCATCATGTATTTCAGGAACCTCTAGCTCAAACAATCTCTTTATTAAATTTGGATGAGTTCTTGATAATAGTACTGATGCACCCTTGCTAGAATTTTTAACCTCTAATATAACTGCTTTTAATCTGTCACCTTGCTCAAACTCTTCTCCAGGTATTTGCTCATTTTGAGTTATTACACCTTCTATTTTACCCATATCAAGGTATATACTTCCTTTAGTAACTCTTTGAACAACACCATCAATTAAATCACTTTCTCTGCCTTCATATTCGTTATAAATTGAATTTCTTTCAGCTTCACGAATCTTTTGAAGTATAACTTGTCTTGCTGTCTGTGCAGCTATTCTACCAAAATCCTTCTTAGGTTGAATTTCAATTTTAATAACATCACCAACATTATAGCCAAGTCTTATTTGTCTTGCATCAGCAAGAGAAATTTCTTGTTGTGAATCTTCAACAACATCTACAACTGTTTTGTCTGCATAAAGCTTGAAGTCTCCAGTAGCTTCATCAATTTCAATAGAAAAATTATTAGCCTTACCATAATTTTTCTTGTATCCAGATTCTAAAGCTGCTCTTATTGCCTCTATAACCACATCAGAAGAAATTCCTTTCTCTTTTTCAAGCTCTCCTAATGCTCTTATAATATCCTTACTCATTTTTACACTCTCTCATTCCTTTCTAATTTAAAACAATTCTACAAATCTATTTATTTTAGTTATATTTTTTAACTCTATAGTAACCTTATCTCCATTAGCAAGTCCAATTACTATATCATTATCATTTTTTTCTAGAAGAGTTCCTTTTATTAGCTTAGTTCCATTAACTGCTGCAAATAGCTTTACTTCAACTTCTTTGTTTAAATTTTTAATATAATCTGAATCCTTTTTAAATGCTCTATCTACTCCCGGAGAAGAAACCTCTAAAAAGTATTGATCATCAATAAAGTCAAGCTCATCAAGCTTTTTATTAAACTCTCTGCTTACTACAGCACAATCATCTATAGTAATTCCACCTTCTTTATCAAGGTAAACTCTTAGGTACATAAATGGACCTTCCTTGACATACTCAACATCTACTAATTCATAATCAGTATTTTCAATAATTTTATTGATAATCTGAGTTGAAGTTTCAACAATTTGTTTCTT
>JBPOHM010000313.1:0-27322 GCA_052035585.1 Bacillota bacterium | reverse complement strand
GTTTTCAAATTAACTAATTAATTTCTCATCATCCTGTAGATAATATATCCAAGATTCTTTTTTTAAAATTTCTTTTACTGATTCTATTAATTTTGAATCAAATTCCTTATAATTAATCATAATTTCCCCCTTAATCTATAATTCTATTTATCCATTTTTCACTTTTATAACGTCTTGTTACAATAACAAGCTTAAATAGTTCCTCAGCAAATACAACGGCTAATACATACTCTAGAGGTAGCTTAAATACTAAGACAGATAAAAACGCTAATGGTATTCCTATTAGCCAAATAGATATTATATCTAAGTACATACAAAACTTAGTATCTCCTCCTGCTCGAAGTATACCACAAATAAACATATATGTAAACATTTTTGGAGTTGTGTATATAGCAAATACAACTAAAACTCTTTCTAATAATATATTGGTTTCAACATCAAAATTATACATACTAATAATAGCATTTCTTGATAAATACAATGCTATACTTATTATTATATTTAAAGCTAGACATATCTTTAAAAATATTTTACTGTAATCATTAGCCTTTTTAATATTATTCCTACCAATCTCATTACCAAGCATAACTGCACATGCATTACCAAGTCCGAAGAACATTGATTGGAATAAATCATTAATTATGTATGCGACTTGAACTACTGCAATTGCAGAAGCTCCAATCATTCCATAGGCAATATAATAAACTGTATTTCCTAGGGCCCAAGTGGATTCTGAAACGATAACTGGGAAGGATGTCTTTAATGTGTCTTTAAGCATTTTAAAGTCCCAAGACATAAATTCTTTTATTGATCCAGCTAGTGGATGATCCTTAGATTTATATATGTAAATAAATAATATAACAAATTCTACTAGTCTTGCTATTACAGTTGCTAATGCTGCACCTGCAACACCAAGCATAGGAAATCCTGCCTTTCCAAAAATTAAAAGATAATTTAACACTGCATTAGTAAGAATAGCAATAAGATTTACGATTGTAGGCACAAAAACCTTGTGAACAGGTCTAGAGCTAAAGCTTGCAGCATAAGAAAGTGCAGTTAATAAATATGATGTTGATATAATTTTAAGATAAGTTACTCCATCTTGTATAACATTGGCTTCCTTACTAAACAATGATACTATTTGCTTAGCAAATACAAATGCTATAATCGTAGTTACTATTGATAAGATAAGTCCTAAAAACAAGTTAATTCCAAATATTTTTTTGATATTTTTAGTGTCCTTAGCTCCCCAATATTGCGCTATAAATATTGAAGAACCACTAAATATACCAAAGCAAACCATTGAGAAAATAAAGAATACTCTGTTTGCAATTGCAACACCAGCTAATGGATTTTCTCCAAGTTGTCCAACCATTATTGAATCAAGCATGTTTAAAGCAATACTCATTAGATTTTGCAATACTACTGGTATGGCAATAACCATCATTGATTTATAAAAAGCTTTATCAATTTTAAGTCTTTTTTCCATTCTTTGTTACACACATTCCTTTCTTAATTAGTAAATTTAAATTATATTTACTAATCTTAACAATTAAAATATAACCTTATAATTATATCATGCTATCTTTAATTAAGCAATCATAAATTGAATGCTTAAAGTATAAAAAACTTTTAATTGACTATTTACAACTTTATTATCATATCATATACTATATTTATTGATGATTATGTATTGTTTGGAGGTTATTGTTATGCAAAATGAAATAGTACAAGCTGGACCATTGCTAGATAGCAAGGGAGCCTTGGTTCAAAAAGGATATTCTAAAAAAATGCTTCTTGAATATGATAGAAGTTCTATTAAAGCTAATTCAATGAGAATAAAAGAATGGGATTACTATTTAATATATAACCAGATGCATGCATTGGCATTAACAATAGCTGATAATTCATATATGGGATTGGATAGTGTAACACTAATTGACTTTACACAACCATGGCAACGTACAACAAGCCCTATTAGATTATTCCCAATGGGTAAAACAAATCTACCATCTTCATCTTCAATTGGAGATACTAGAATTAATGGAAAAAACTATACTATATGGTTTAAAAATAATGGAAAGTCTAGAAGAATTATATGTCATATGGATGATTTTATTAATGGAAATCCGTTAGATGCAGATATTTCTATTTTAGATGAACCAGAAGAATCAATGGTTATAGCAACTCCATTTAAAAATAGGAAAAAATCTTTTTATTATAACCAAAAAATAAATTGTATGCGTGCACATGGAATAGTTAGATTTGAAAAGAAGGAATATATATTTAAACCAGAGAACTCCTTTGCAACTCTTGATTGGGGAAGAGGAGTATGGACATATAAAAATACATGGTATTGGGGAAGTGCATCAGGACTTGTTGATGGTGAGCCATTTGGCTTTAACATTGGATATGGGTTTGGAGATACATCTAATGCAAGTGAGAATATGCTTTTTTATAAAGGCAAAGCACATAAACTATCACAGGTAACATTTAATATACCAAAAAGGAAGTTTAAAACGCAATATATGGAGCCATGGACATTTACAAGTGATGATGGACGCTTTGAAATGAATTTTGAACCTATAATCGATAGACATGCAAATACTAATGCACTTATAATTGGAAGTAATCAACATCAAGTATTTGGCTTGTTTACTGGTAAAGCTGTTTTAGATGATGGTACAGTTATAGAATTAAATGATTTTTTAGGCTTTGCTGAAAAAGTATCTAATAGATGGTAGATAGATTTTTAAATGATTAAATTGATAAAAAAACCATATTTTTACTATTAATATTAATAAATATTTTTAAAATGGTTATAATACTAATAAAAAAGTATTATATGAAAATATTTATAGAAAGTAGTTGACATATGGTATAAACTATATTATTATATTTAGGATAAGTACCTTTAATTAAGCACAGAGAGGCTCAAAAGGACGCGGAAGTCTTGTAAAGACTAAGTTTTTAAAGACTAAAAGTTTTTGAAAACTTTATAAATATACGTATAATATACGTCTTCCTTGTGTGTCTTGGAAGACTTTTTTTATACCAGTGTTCGAGGAGAAAGAGATGCTTTGTGATTATAATATAATAAAAAAAGAAAACTATAAAACAAATGAGTGGGCAGGAGGAAGAACTACTGAGTTAAGTATCTATCCTGAAAACTCCAAATATCAAGATAGAGATTTTATATGGCGATTAAGCTCTGCAACAGTAGAGGCAGAAAGCTCAGTTTTTACACAATTACCTGACTATAATAGAATTTTGATGGTATTAGATGGAAAGCTAGAGCTAAACCACAATGATGTAGAAATAATAAATCTTAATGCCTTCGATCAAAATGTATTTGATGGTGCAGCATATACTAAATGTCTTGGAAAAGCAGTTGACTTTAATCTTATGATGAGAAAGGACAAATGCAATGGCAAGCTTAAAGCAATAAGTATAAATAAGCTTGAGCAAGCTAAATTCAATGAAATTATAGGATACTATAGTAATAATTTTTCTGTAATGGTGTATGCATATAAATCAAATATAGAAATTCAGATGGCTGATGATATTAAGCTTTTACTAAATGAAGGAGATACACTTCGCATTGATTTTAAAGAGCAAATCACTAATTTAGAATTGGATTTAATTAATAAAAATAATGAAGAAGCTAAGGTAATTATCACTCAGATATTTTATTAAATTAAAATAAAATGAAGAATCATAACGATTCATCAAATGGAAAACTAAATTATTACGAAATAATAATTTGGTTTTACTATGAAGTCTTTAAAATAGTCCAGTGAGGCTAAAAAGGAGGAAATATGTTAAAAGGAAGACATTTAATAGATCCAATGGATCTAAGCATTGAAGAAATTGACGAAATACTTGACTTAGCAGACAAAATAGTTGCAAATCCTGCTGAGTTTTCAGAGGTTTGCAAGGGAAAGATACTAGCTACATTGTTTTATGAGCCAAGTACACGTACAAGATTAAGCTTTGAAGCTGCTATGCTAAGATTAGGTGGCAGTGTAATGGGATTTAGCTCAGCAGATTCCAGCTCAGCTGTAAAAGGAGAAAGTGTTGCAGACACAATAAGAACTATAGCCTGCTATGCAGACATAGCTGCCATGAGACATCCAAAAGAAGGAGCACCAAAGGTAGCTTCACTAAATACTGACATGCCAGTAATAAATGGTGGAGATGGCGGACATCAACATCCAACTCAAACATTAACAGACCTATTAACAATAAGATCACTTAAAAAAAGACTCAATAATTTCACAATTGGGTTCTGTGGAGACTTAAAATTCGGCAGAACTGTCCATTCATTAATTAAAGCATTATCAAGATATGAGAATATCAAATTTATATTGATATCACCTCAAGAACTAAGAGTCCCAGATTATATTAAAGAAGAAATATTAATTAAAAACAATATAGAATTTGAAGAGGTTGAAAGACTAGAAGATAGTATCCATCAGCTTGATGTGTTATACATGACAAGAGTACAAAAGGAAAGATTTTTCAATGAGGCAGATTATATTAGATTAAAAGACAGCTATATAGTAAATTTGGAAAAGCTTGAATTAGCAAAACCAGATATGATTATTATGCATCCACTACCAAGAGTTAATGAAATATCTGTAGAGGTTGATAATGATGAAAGAGCTGCATACTTTAAGCAAGCTAAGTATGGAATGTTCGTTAGAATGGCACTTATAATGAAATTGTTGGGGGTGGAAAAATGTTAAATATAGATAGTGTTGAAAAAGGTATAGTAATTGATCATATACAAGCAGGTAAGGGTATGGATATATATAGATATCTCGGATTAGACAAGCTAGAAAGCGCTGTTGCTATAATTAAAAATGCAAAAAGCAATAAAATGGGAAAAAAGGACATAATAAAGGTAGAAAATGAGATAGATTTAGATTTAACTGCACTTGGATTTTTAGATTCTAATATTACAATTAATATTATTGAAAATGATAAAATTGTTAGAAAAATAAATCTTCAATTACCAGAGGAAGTTACCAATATAGTAAAATGCAAGAATCCAAGATGTATAAGCTCGATTGAGCAAGAAATTCCTCATACATTTAGATTAAGTGATAAGGAAAACAAGGTATATAGATGTATTTATTGCGACACAGCATATGAGGATAAAAAGTAACTCCCTTTACCTTGATATTTTAAGGAAGGTAAAGGTCGTTTTATAAGGATGAATTGGAGAATAAATTAAGGAAGGAAATTTAAAATGCAACATGATAAAATCAAGATAAAAAATGTTAGGATAGTTGATAAGGATACTGATATGGAAGGCTCGATTATAATAATGGATGGGAAAATAGCAAAGGTCGATTTTAACAATTCTTATGACGAGTATAATGTCAATACTACTATTGATGGTAAAGGTATGGTGATGATGCCTGCATTTGCTGATTTACATGCTCATTTTAGAGATCCTGGATATACCTATAAGGAAGATTTAGTGTCAGGTAGTAAAGCAGCTGTTAGAGGTGGATATACTTCAGTTGTTGTAATGGCTAATACAAATCCAGTTTGCTCTAGTATTGAAATATATAACGATATAAAGGGCAGAGCTAATGAAATTGGATTAGTTGACTTAGAGCCAGTTATATCGATATCTGAAAACTTAAAGGGTGAGAGCTCTAATCATCTAAATGAATTGTTAGAAAATAGCTCTGTAATAAAATTTCTATCAGATGATGGTAAGGGTGTTATGAGTAGCAAGATGATGGAGGATGCTTTAGAGCTTTCTAAAAAGCTTGGTCTTGTTATAATGTCTCATGCTGAGGATCACAGCTTTTCATCTACAGATATGAGAAAGGCTGAAAACTACATGACATTGAGAGATTTATATGCTTGTGAGCAGACTGGAGGAAGACTTCATTTATGCCATGTAAGTACTAAGGAAGCTATAGAAATGATAATAGCTGCAAAGAAAAAAGGTGTAAATGTGAGCTGTGAGGTTACTCCACATCATATTTTTTTAACAGATGATATAAGCTATAGAGTAAATCCTCCACTTAGAAGGAAAGAAGATATAGATAGTATAATAAGTGCAATAAAAGCTGGATATATTGATGCTATTGCTACAGATCATGCACCACACTCTGAGGAGGATAAGAAAAATGGTGCTCCAGGTATATCTGGTATTGAATTAGCATTTCAATTATGCTTAACAAGGTTAGTTAAAGAAAATGATGTTGATATTAAAAAATTATCAGAGCTTATGTCATACAATCCATGCAAGATAATGGGGCTTAACAAAGGCTTGATAAGTGAAGGCTTTGAAGCAGACCTAGTTTTAGTAGATATAGAAAAGAAAATAAAAATAGATATAAATAAATTTGAATCAAAAAGCAAGAATTCTCCATTAGACAGATATGAGGTTTATGGAGAAGTATTAATGACTTTAAAATCAGGAAAAATTGTATATAGCAGCATTTAAATAAGACGGTTGAATTAATCTAGCAAATAGGTAAATTCAACCTTATTTACAGTAGGATAAAAAATATAAAGGAGTAATAAAGATGATAGTTGATAGATTGTTTAAAAGTGTTGAAGAAAAAGGACATGTTTGCTTAGGACTTGATACAGATTATGATTATATTCCAGACTGGTATAAAAATAAATTTGATACAAAGGCTGATGCAATACTTAACTTTAATAAAAGTATAGTAGATGCAACTATAGATGTGGTTGCTTGCTACAAGGTGCAGATTGCTTATTATGAAGCACTAGGACTTGAAGGATTAAAGGCATATTCTGAGACATTGAAGTATGTTAGACAAAAAGGTGCTATAGTTATAGCAGACATAAAAAGAAATGATATTTCAAAAACAGCAGAGATGTATGCTCATGCGCACTTTACTGGAGATTTCGAAGCTGACATCATAACACTTAATCCATATATGGGTATAAATGATAGTATAGAGCCATTTTTAAGTTATGTTCAAAATAATGAGAAGGGATTATTCATCCTTGTTAGAACCTCTAATAAGGGTGCTAAGGATTTCCAATACATACAGGATAGCAATGGAACTCCATTATATGAAACAGTAGGAGAAAAGCTAAATGAATTAGCACTAAAAAATCTTGGAGAGTGTGGATTTAGCTCTGTTGGAGCAGTAGTAGGTTGCACAAATAATGAAGAAGGTATGGCTCTTAGAAGGAAAGTAAGCTCTATGTTCCTACTTATACCAGGCTATGGAGCTCAGGGAGGAACAGCACAGGATATAAAAACATATCTAGTAAATGGTAACGGTGCTGTTGTAAACTCATCAAGAGGAATACTTTTAGCATACAAAAATGTTGAAAAAGGTGAATTAAGCTTTGCACAATGTGCAAGAAATGAAGCAATAAAAATGCGTGATGATATAAGAAGTGCATTATAAATTATAAAAATATAATTAGGAGGCAGATGCTTTGAAACTTTGCAATAGTAAAATACTTGTAAACGAGCAGATTATAGATAATATCTATAAATTAATAATTGATTTTAAATTCGACAAAATATTACCCGGGCAATTTTTTATGCTAAAAACCTTAAATAATGAATTCTTACTACCGAGACCAATAAGTGTAAATGATTGTGATGAAAGCTCTGTTACCTTCTTATATAGAATAGAGGGTTTAGGAACTAAGGTAATGAGTAATTTGCAAACTGGTACAGAAATTCAAGTGCAAGGACCATTAGGTAATGGCTTTGATTTAGATAAAATAAAAGGCAAGGTAGCTTTAATAGGTGGAGGAATAGGAACAGCACCACTCTTATATTTAGCTAAAAAGCTTGAGGTTAAGGCAGATGTATATCTTGGCTTTAGAGATGTGACATATGGACTAGATGAGTTTGAAAAATATGCAGACAAGCTTCTAATAGCAACAGAGGATGGAAGCAAAGGGCATAAGGGTTTTATAACAAGCCTTGTTAACTTTGATGACTATGACTGTGTAGTGACATGTGGACCAGAAATTATGATGAACGTAGTTATGGATGCATGTAAAAAAGCTAATGCAAAGTGCTTTGTTTCACTAGAAAAAAGAATGGCTTGTGGAGTAGGAGCCTGCCTAGGTTGCGCTGTAGAAACCGTAGATGGTATGAAAAGAGCATGCAAAGATGGCCCCGTATTCCTATCAAGCGAACTAATCAGATGATTTTTAAATTATGTTATAAATTTCTTGCATACCTATAAATTAAGAAAAATATGAAAGAAAATAATTACTACTAAACATTCGATATACTAAATTTATATGGAGGTAAAAATTGAACTTATCAGTAAAAACTTTAAATACAGAATTTAAAAATCCCGTTTTGGTTGCTTCAGGAACCTTTGGTTTTGGTGAAGAGTACAATGAGCTTTTTGATGTTTCAAAGCTTGGAGGAATATGCTCAAAAGGACTTACCTTAAATCCTAAAAAGGGTAATACTGGCATTAGAATTTGGGAAACACCTCAAGGTATGATAAATAGTATTGGTCTACAAAATCCAGGATTAGATAAATTTATTGAAGAAGAGCTACCGAAAATGCAAAAGCTTGGTACTAAAATTATAGCTAATCTTGGTGGTGGCACTATTGAGGAATATCTTCAAGGTATAGAAAAGTTAAATGACACAGCAGTTGATATAATAGAATTAAACATATCATGTCCAAATGTAAAAAGTGGTGGGATGGCATTTGGAATTAAATGTGATATAGCAGAAGAGGTTGTAAGAGAAGTCAAAACTATATGTAAAAAGCCTCTTATGGTAAAGCTTTCACCAAATGCTGAAAATATAGTTGAAATGGCTGTAGCCTGTGAAAAAGCAGGAGCAGATTCACTATCACTAATTAATACAATAAAGGCAATGGCAATAGATATCAAGAAAAGAAAAGCAGTATTTGATAATGTATATGCCGGCTTATCAGGACCTTGTGTTAAGCCAATAGCACTTAGAATGGTGCATGAGGTTTGCAAGGCTGTTTCAATACCAGTATGTGGTATAGGTGGCATAGTAACAGCTCAGGACGCTATAGAATTTATCATGGTAGGAGCAACACTTATACAGGTTGGTACTTCAAACTTTATAAAACCTGATATAGCCTTAGATATAATAAATGGTGTTGAAGAATTTATGAAAAAAGAAGGAATAAAAAGCTTAGAAGAAATTAGAGGAATAATATAAAATCACTCAATGGAGGGAAATATGAATTACAAAGAGCAATTTATACAATTAATGCTAAAAGCAAATGTATTACAATTTGGCGACTTTACAGCTAAAAGTGGAAGAAAAACACCTTACTTTATAAATACAGGTAACTATAAGCTAGGTAGCGAGATTTCAAAGCTAGGAACATTTTATGCTAATTGCTATTATGAAAATTTAAAGGATGATAAAAACCTATTGTTTGGTCCTGCATACAAAGGTATTCCACTCGTTGTAACTACTGCTACTGCCTTATCAGTTATGTATAATTTAGATCTTCCATTTTGCTTTAACAGAAAGGAAGCAAAGGACCATGGTGAGGGTGGAATATTTGTAGGTAAAAAGCCTGAGCCAAATGAAAGTGTGGTTATAATAGAAGATGTTATAACAGCAGGGACAGCAGTTAGAGAGAGCATGGAGATATTTAGTAAAATACCAAATATAAATGTAAAGGCTCTGATAATAGCGGTTGACAGAAGAGAAAAGGGACAAGGTGCTAAGTCAACTATGCAGGAGCTAGAAGAGGAATTTGGAATTAAGGTTTATCCAATAGTTACTATAGATGACATAGTAGAATATCTACATAATAAAGAAATTGATGGAAAAATTTACATTGATAATGCTATGAAGGCAAGAATAGATGAATATTTAGCAATGTATGGAGCATAAGATAAGAGAAGCTGTCTCAATAATAATATGAGGCAGCTTTTTGTTATAATCATATTACAATATACATAAACTTAATAATAGCATATTGTAGTAAAGGAAGTATATGATATGATTATAAAAATTAAGCATATAAAAATATTTTCTATTATCATCATCATTTTATTATTATTTATTTTTGCCTTTCTAGGACTTGTTAATAAGCTAAATGAATTAAAAGCTACATCAACAAAGCCTGTAATTAGGCTTCCTATAATTATGTACCACCAAATTTTAAAGGATAAAAGTACATGGGGAAAATATGTGATTTCTCCAGATGATTTTGAGAAGGACTTATTGTTCTTTATTGAAAATGGATATACAACTATTAACATGCAGGATTTAATTGATTTTGTGTATAACGGAAAAGAATTACCAGAAAAGCCAATAATGATAACCTTTGATGACGGATATCTTACATCAAAGGTATATGTATTACCATTGCTTCAAAAATACAACATGAAAGCTGTTGTTTCAATTGTAGGAGAATACACAGATAAATTCACTGAAATTAATGACAAGAAACTTTCCTATGCTTACCTAAGCTGGGATGATGTTAATGAGATGATTAGCTCTGGTCACATTGAAATACTAAATCATTCATACAACATGCATCAAATTTCAAAAAGAAAAGGAATAACTAAGCTACGTTGGGAGAGTCTAGAGGATTATAGAAAGGTTTTAAATAATGATATCTTACATATGCAAAATATAATAGAAAGTAAAACTGGCTTTAAACCAGTTGCATTTACTTATCCATTTGGTTCAGTATGTAAGGATGCTGAGCCCATACTTAGAGATATGGGATTTTTAGCTATGTTGACCTGCAATGAGGGTGTAAACCTATTAACAGGTGATAAAGAGGAGCTTTATAGTCTAAAAAGATATAATCGTCCATATGGAATAAACAGAGAAAAGTTTTTTGCTGATAAGCTCATGATAGTAAAAAATAAAGAAACTAATCAAAATTAAACATTTAAATTATTATAATAGAAAATGGCAAGCTGTGTTCTATCTCTTAAGCTTAGCTTCTCAAGTATAGTGCTTATATAGTTCCTAACTGTTCCTTCGCTTAGATATAACATACTTGCTATTTCTTTGTTTGAAAGTCCTTTTGAAACAAGCTTAATTATCTCAAATTCCTTTTCTAATATACCAAAATCATAATAGCTCTTATTAGAAGGGTTTTCTTTTAAAATAGTAGGAAGCTTATTGATTATTTCATCACCAAAAACTCTTTGTCCCATGCTAACAGCCTTAAGTGCAGGAACAATACTTTCATAATGCTGCTTCAATATATAGCCCTTAGCACCAATCTTAAGTGCAGAAATAATATATTCATCATCAGCAAAGGTTGTTAAAAATAATATCTTAGCATCTGAATTTAATTCTAAAATCCTACTAGCAGCATCAATTCCTGTAAGATTACCCATTCTTATATCCATAAGCATAATATCAGGCATATGTGCTTTAAAAAGCTCTATTGCTTCCTCTGCACTACCACCTGTTGCAACAACTTCAATTTCACCAGAAGCTTCAATTATTGTTTTAAGTGATTTTAACACTAAATTATCATCATCAATTATAATTATTTTCATTACTGTTAAACCTCCTAATATTAATTAACTAAATCCACTAATTGAATAGAGCCCACTATATGAAGAACCCGAAGGATTCTTCCAATGTTAAATAAGTAAACTAGTTTACTTATTTAACTATATTATGTCGTCCTTGTTAAAGGAAACAAAAATCCTAAATCCATTGGAATTATCAATGTTAAATATTCCATTTAAACTACTTACTCTTTGCTTTATGCTTTCTATGCCCATACCATTATTAGAAATCTCTTTATTTAATGTTCCATTGTCTAGTATTATAAGCTGAATAAGCTTAGGATGCTCATATAAGCTTACACTCAATTCTGTAGCATTAGAGTGCTTTATAACATTACTAAGTGCTTCCTTTACAATAGAAATGATAGCATATTTAGCCTTTATATTCAAATTTGAGTTTAGTTCATAATTTAAAGTAGCATTGCAGAAAGTAAAGCTATCAATTATTGATTTAAGCTGTATATACAGGTCAATTGAATCATCTCTTAGATTATGTACACTTTTTCTTATTGAATTCATACCGTCATTCAATGTATTCTTAACCTGTTCTAAGCTTTCCTTTGTTGATTCATCATTTGTAGTTGCTATTATAGCAGCTATCTGTAGTATTGAGCTAGATAATAAATGTCCTATGTTATCATGAATTTCTCTTGCAATTCTATTTCTCTCATTTAAGGTAGCTACATTAATTTCATCATTTTGCTTTTCTAATAATTCCATTATCTTTTTTTCTAATGCAATTGATTTTTCAGTTAAGTTATCACGCTGATTTATGTATGAGCTCTGAGTAAAATACAATTGTTCAGTTTTATATTTCAATAAAAGCTCTATAAGAAAAACAATAGCTAGAACTATTATATTGTAAATAAAAATGTAATTAATATTGATAATCACAGGAATTATGCAGAGGAAAATATAATTCTGGTATTTCGTAAATAGAATATCATAAAACATAAGAGGTAAAAAGTATATAAATTGAGGAAGCTTCAGGCATATTACAATATACACTATAAAGACATAGAAGCTTAATTTTTTATTGTCAAAATATTCTAAGAAACCACAAATTGCAATAACAATAATTATTGGCAACAAGGATGTTGGAATTGTTAAATTGTAAATAGTCAATATTATCAAAATTAATAATAAAACTAGTTTATTAAGTAGATTTGTCAAAATACCTTCCTCCAATACTAACAGTTCATTTATATATTATCATAAAAAGCATTTAAACGCATCATCTTTTTAAGTCTAAAAAAAATCACCCTAAAAATCATACCTCTAATAATATTATAATCATCCTACGGGTGATTACATTATTTAATTTATATAATAAAAAAAATAAATCTATTACTATAAGAAAAAACAGATACCATACCTTAGATAAAGGAGATATTTGATACAATGAGAGGATTTTTAAAAGCAAGGAAAATAATTAGCTTATATCTTGTGTTTATAATGCTAATTAGCAGTATTTTAAGTGGATGTGACTTTTTTAACTCTAAAAGTGGCAAAGAGAGTAATAGCAATAATTTAAGTGGCTCAAAGGATTTTAAAATTAAACCAGTATCCGGCTCTGATAAAAGCTCTATTCTTAAAATGGCAGAGGCTTATTACAAAGAGGTACAGCCTAACATAGAAATCGACTTTAAAAATGAGTTTTAAAAATGGTGCCAAATACACCTGATTTTTCAGGAAAAGCTAAGGATGAAAATTTAGTTATAGAAACATCCTTTCATGTAGGCACTGCAATACTTAGCAGCAATGTAAAAAACTACAACTTAGCACTATCTGCAGCAATGGTAGCAAAGGATCCAGATTCAGTAACGGCTGTCTTAAATTTTGCAGCAGCTATTGCATATTACTTTGATGATAGCAGTATTTTTAAAAGCTTTGAAGCCTTTAGAGATCAGGCTAATAACAAATATTACAAGGATGCTGAAAAAGCATATTATTACGCAATTGAGCTATCAAAGGAAGATGGTAAATTTACTGCTTGCAGGACTTGAAGCTGGAGCGACAATGGCTAAGAGTATAGAAGCAAAGGGAGGAATTGAAGCATCAGTTATGAGGGGAACTAAGGCTTATGGCAACATTGGACTTACAGCAAATGAAGTACTAAAGGACTTAAAAGTAAAGGCAATTGAAAAGCTTATTGGAAGAGATATGACAAATTTTGAAAAGGCTGCAGGTATTTTCCCATTTGTAGACAACTATATAAAATTACCAAATAAAACCTTATGGAAGGGTGATTATGTAATCATCAAGCCTGAAGATAATAAAGTAAAAATAAAAGGAGGAAATTAAGTGTTTAAATCAATCTCAAATTATATGAAGAAAATATTAATAGCAGCTTTTGTTTTATCTATGATTACTAGTACAATACCAAATATTGCTTATGCTGAGGTTCAAGCACCAGCTTCGTTTATTAAGGTTAGATATAGACTTGATTTAAGGGCATATACACAAGCAAATATCTCTAACTCTACAGCAGTAGAAATATATAGTCCTTTTTCAAATATAATATCACAAAATATGCCAGCATGGAGTGAAGCATCAGATTGGGCTACACCAGAATTAAAGAAGGCAGATTCAATGGGATTAATTCCTGATGTACTAAAGGGTGCTGATTTAACAAAGCCAATCACTCGTAAGGAATTTGCTGCAGTATCAGTTAAGCTATATGAAAAATTATCAGGTAAAGCAGCAACACCTGTAGCTAAAAACCCATTTACAGATACTGATGATATAGAGGTTCTAAAGGCATACAATGTTGGAGTAACAGATGGTGTATCAGCAGATAAATTTGATCCAGATACAAAGCTTAATCGTGAACAGGCAGCAACAATGCTAACGCGTGTATTTAAGAAGACCTTTGTAGAGGGCTGGAGTCTAAAAGAAGACAGTAAGTTTAAATTTAACTATACAATGCCACCAAAATTTGCAGATGATGCAAAGATATCAGAATGGGCAAAGCCATCAGTATACTTTATGGTATCACATGGAATTATAAAGGGAATTGATAGCAAGAACTTTGCACCAAAAGCAACAACAAGTGCTGAGCAAGCAGCAAATTATGCAAGTGCAACAAGAGAGCAATCAATAATTATAGCAGTGCGTATGGCTGAAAATCTTGATAAGGACGATGCTAAGGAAATTATTCCTCCAGTTCAAGATACAAGCAATGCATCAAGCATTGTTGGAACATGGATTTTAGGAACATTATCAGGAGATGAGCTCAATACTAAATCTGGAAAATATGAGGGTGGTGCATCAGGTATAGGTAATCTTTATATTTTCTATAGCGATGGAAGCTATAAGGCATTATGGATTTGGTCAGATGTAGAGTATGCAACAGGAAAATATACTGTATCAGACGGAGTTATTACCCTTAAGGATATAGTTGGTGAAAAAAGTACTGATGGAGGTAAGACCTGGACTAAAGGAGATGCTGCTTCAGAAGCATCTGTATATTATACAATTAAAGAGGATACTGATGGAAAATACCTAATCCTAGGTCAAATAGATTCAACACCTCCACTTGTTGAAGGGAAAAATGCTTTAAAATATAGGCTTAAAAAATAATATCTTACTACCTCCCTTCTCCCCCCTGGCACAAGCCAGGGGGCTTTTTTATTACATTTGTCATATTAAATTGATTACATTCTTCACTTACAAAATAGCAATTTAGGAAATATAATTAACTTAAGATATAAATGGAAAAACGGAGGGAAATTATGTCTATAGTAAAGGTAGAAAATTTAGTAAAAAGATATAAGGAGCTAACTGCTCTTGACCATCTTAATTTAGAAATATACGAAGGTGAAATATTTGGCCTTTTAGGTCCTAATGGCTCAGGAAAGACAACTCTAATTAACTGCATTTTGTCATTATTAAAATATGACAAGGGTAGCATACAGGTTTTTGGAAAGGATATGACACCAGCATCCTATGACATTAAAAAGGATATAGGTCTAGTAATGCAAAATGTAGCTGTTTACAAGGAATTGACAGTTTATGAGAATATAGATTACTTCTGTAGTTTATATGTAAATGATAAAAAGCTTAGAGCTCAATATGTCAACGAAGTAATTGATTTTGTAGGATTAAGAGATTATATAAAATTTGTTCCTAAAAAGCTTAGTGGAGGACTTCTTAGAAGATTAAATATTGCTTGTGGAATAGCACATAAGCCTAAGCTAATAATACTTGACGAGCCAACAGTTGCTGTAGATCCACAAAGTAGAAACAATATACTTGAAGGAATTAAAAAGCTAAATCAAAATGGAGCAACTGTAATTTATACTTCACATTATATGGAAGAGGTTGAGCAGATTTGTACTAGAATTGCAATCCTTGACTCTGGAAAAATTATAGCTCTAGGTACTAAGGAAGAGTTAAAGTCTATGATTTCTTTAGGAGAAAAAATAGTAGTAGAAGCCTATAATCTTGAAAATAGTCATATTGAAGAAATTAAAAATATTCAAAATGTTGATGCTATTGAATATCATGAAAATATTTTAACTATTCATTCAAGGGGTAATAAGAGCAATTTATCAAATGTTGTGGAATATATAAACAGCAAAAATATTTCATATGGAAAGATTTATTCAGAGCAACCAACACTAAACGATGTTTTCCTTGAGATAACAGGGAAAAAATTGAGAGATTAATTTCATCTATATTATTAGAAAGGGATGATTACCAATATGTTCTATAACTTATATAAAAACAATTTAAAAATTATATTGCGTGATAAATTAACAGTGTTTTGGCTGTTACTTTATCCGATAATTTTAGCAACAATATATTATGTTACAATGAATAATTTATACATCAATGATTTTGAAAAAATAGATATAGCCTATGTAGAAAATGAAAATATGCCTGCTGGCTTACTTGAAGTATTAAAAGGTAGTGACATGTTTAATATAAATGAGATAGATTTAAACAAAGCACAAAAAATGCTATCAGAAGCTAAAATATCAGCATATATCAAATATAATGATGGAGTTGAGCTTATTGTAAAGAAGGAAGGAATAAATGAGTCAATAACTAAGATTTTCTTAGATAATTATTCCCAGGTAAATCAGACGATAAAAAATATAATTACAAAAAATCCTGCTATTTTGCAATCAGGATTACTAGAAAATATTGATTTACAAAAGTCAAACATAGATAATTTACCAGTGGGAAACTCAACTAATTTATTAGTAATTCTTTATTATGCTTTACTTGCAATGACTTGTATTAATGCAGCAACTCTTGGGAGTGATGCAGTTATATTAATACAAGCAAATCAATCAGCTGTAGCATCAAGAATTAATGTTGCTCCTACACACAAGCTAAAATCCTTTTTAACACTTATAGCTGCATACCTTACTTTTCATTTGGTTGCAGTGGTAATTACATTAGCTTATATTAATAAGGTTTTAGGTGTTGATTTTGGAACTAATATGCTATATGTTTTTGTTTTGTGCATAGTTGGAAGCTTTATGGGAATGATGCTAGGGGCATTTATAAGTGCTATTCTTAAAAAATCTCAAGGCTTTAAATTAGGTGTTATACTTACTATTAATATTTTTGGATGCTTTTTAGCTGGTATGATGAAAGTAGAAATAAAATATATAGTCCAAACAAAGGCACCAATTTTATCATATATTAACCCTGCTAATTTGATAACTGATGGATTGTATAGCTTATATTATTATAATACACTTGATAGATATTTTATGAATTTGGGTATTTTAAGTATATTTGCACTTGTGTTTTGTGCACTTACCTATATGATTATAAGGAGGCAAAAATATGCAAGTATTTAAATTATATTATAAAATATATATGAAATCAGGTATTGTATTAACAATTATATATTTATCTATTTTTTTAATTATGTCAGTAATATTTAGTCAAAATTCAACTAAGCAAGAGGAGCAAATATTTAGTGCAGAAAAGAGTAGAGTTTCAGTAATTGATAATGATAATTCGGTGCTTTCTAATGAGCTTACTAAATATATAAAAGAAAATTCACAGTATATAGAGCTAGATGATACCTCAGATGAAGGATTGAAGGATGCATTGTTTTTTAGATATTCTGAATATATAATTATAATTCCTGAAAATTTTAATGAGAAATTTTTTACAGATGATAGGATAATGCTTCAAACATTGAAGATTCCAAATTCAACAAGTGGAATGTATTTAGATACAATGATTAATAAATACTTAAATACATTAGACTTATATACTAAAGCAGATGTTAACTTGGAGGAAGCATTAAAAAACATAGCTAATGATTTAAGCATAGAAACAAATGTTAGATTTTCTGATGGGGAGAAGGCTAGTTCAATGCCTGCATTTACTTACTTTTTTAACTACTTAGTATATCCTCTTGTTAGTATATTGGTTTTAGTTATTTCAGGAATAACAATAATAATAAACCAATTAGATGTTAAAAGAAGAAATGTATGCTCTCCAATTTCAACAAATAAATTTAGCATAGGATTGTTTTTAGCTAACACAAGTATAGCAATATTTATATATTCTATGTTTGCAGCTCTAGCTGCAATATTGTATAAGGATAGCTTGTTTACACAGGCCGGCATTCTTACAGTCTTAAATGGATTGCTATTTACAATCCTTGGCTTAAGTCTATGCTTCTTGATATCAAATGTTGTAAATAATAAAACAATAAGTGCGATAAGTACAGTTTTATCCTTGGTAATGTGCTTTACAGGAGGAGTCTTTGTACCACAGCAATATTTGAGTGAATCATTTAAAAATGTAGCAGTTATAAATCCTGCGTTTTGGTATGTTAAAGCCAATAATACTCTTGCAAGTTTAAGTGTGTTTAATATGGAAACACTAAAGCCAGTTATACAATCAGCAATAGTTCAAATATGCTTTTCATTAGCCTTCCTAGCAATAGCATTAGTTATAATAAAGCAAAGAAGAACCTCAGAGGTTGATCAGGCTGCAAACTCTAATAATTAAATTTTTATTTATAACAGGAAGTTAAAAAATGAGGAAGAAATTCCTCGTTTTTTAATTGAAGTCTTAATATCGCTTAATCAAATTTTAATCTTTGTTTGTTAAATTTTTATATAAATAGTTTCTAATATATGCTATAATGAATATGTTTTCATATAGTGGAAATATATTCATTGTTAAGTGCCTTGCAAGTCTTTTATTAAAAGAATTGCAATTAATTATAAAATAGGAGTGATAATTTTGTACAAAAAAATAATTGCTGTCCTTATGCTGATAGCTTTACTAATATCTTTAAGCTCTTGTAAACATAAAGCTGATGATAGTGATGTATTCACCATATTATCTAGTAGTGAAAACAAGGATTTAGAGAAGCTGCTTTCAAAATTTGCTAAGAAAAATAAAATTGATTTAAGATTTGAATATACAGGCTCTTTAAATATCCCTGCTATGATAAAATCATCACAGAAAAGCTATGATGCTGTATGGTCAGCAAATAGCATTTGGAATACATCAATATCAAGCTCAGTATTAAAAAATTCAAAATCAATATTAATAAATCCAGTTATATTTGCAGTAAAGGAAAGTAAATACAAAGAATTAGGCTTTAGCAAGGAAACAGTTGTAAAGGATATAGTTAAAGCAGTTGAAACAGGAAAATTAAACTTTTTGATGCCTTCTGTTACACAAACAAACAGTGGTGCATCTGCATACTTAGGCTTTTTAAATAGCCTAGCAGGCAACCCTCCTGTATTAACTGAAAAGGATTTAGAATCTCCAGCACTCCAAAATAGCTTAAAATCACTATTTAAAGGAGTAGCGAGAAATTCTGGTAGTGATGAATATCTAATTGATATATATTTAAACGGTAGCTATGATGCATTGGTAAACTACGAATCATCACTTATAGAGCTAAATGAGCAGCTTATTAAAAATAAGAAGGAAGCTCTTAAGTTTATATATCCATCTGATGGAGTTTCAATTTCAGATAGTCCATTTGCATACATAGACAATAATGATGAAAATAAGTTAGAAACATTTAAGAAGCTACAAAGCTTTTTATTATCAGAGGAAACACAAAAAGAGCTAGAGGAAATGGGAAGAAGAACTAGCTATGGTGGATTAATAACAAATGATAAGGTGTTTAAGGAATCATATGGAATTGATAAAAATGCATACCTATCACCAATTAAGTATCCAGCAATATCTGTAGTTAACAGTGCTTTAAATCTTTATCAGGAGCTATTTAGAAAGCCTTCAGTAGTTGCCTTCTGTCTTGATTATTCTGGAAGTATGGATGGTGAGGGTAATGAACAGCTCGTTGCAGCTATGGAGAAGATATTAACCTATAAGCTAGCATCAGAGGACATGATACAGTTTTCTGAAAAGGATATAATATATATTATTCCATTTTCAAGTGAAGTTAAATGGATTGAATATAGTAAATCTGGACTAGATACAGAGCTTCTCCTACAAAAAATAAAGGAAACAAGCCCAAGAGGTGGTACAGACGTATATAAGCCAGTAGAAGAAGCAATTAGAATTTTAAAAGACTATGACTCTAATATATATACAAAATCTATAGTTCTTATGACAGATGGAGTATCAGGTGGCTGGTTTGAAAGCGATGAATTTTACGATATACCTGTATTTTCAATAATGTTTGGTGATTCAGACCCTAAGCAACTAGACCTAATAAGTTATTTGACAAAGGGTAAAACATTTGACGGAAGAATAGATTTGATTAATGCTTTTAAAGAGATAAGAGCATATAACTAAACAATTCTTTAAGAAAGGAATTAACATATTATGAAGGAAATAATACTTGGTGTTATAGCTGCACTGGTTTTTCTAGGAGTTTGGATAGTAGGACAAAATATTATGATGTCTGCAATTAGCAGCCTTGCTTGTCTAGCTATAATCATTGTTACAATGAAATCCATAGAAAAGGATAAAAAGGCTAAAATTAAAATGGTTGAGGATAATAGTGAATTTGGTAAAATTCGTAGAAATATAGTTAAGCATACAGCTATTATTTTACAATTTATAGATAAATTTAAAAGATTAAATGTTGTTGAAAAAGATGTAATAAATATGTTAATATCTATTCATAAAACATGCTTGAAAATAGTAGAGGCACTAGACGATGATAAAAGTCTTCACACTAAGCTAAATGACTTCTCTTCGAATTATTTGCCAGGGCTAGTTAGCATCCTAGACACCTATGATAATTTAGCAGAGGTAGCATTTAAAACAGACGAAGCACAAAAATTTGCATCACAGTTTTATCTTTTCTTAAAGCAGATAACAGATGCTTTTGACAAAAAATATTATAGTCTTTTCTCTGATGATGTATTAGATAGCAAGGCTGAAATGTCTGCTATGTCAGCAATTTTTAAAGCAGAGGGACTTGTTGATAATATGGATTTTAATAGTTTGAAACATTAGATTACTTGGGAGGGTGCATAAATATATGAAAAAAATATTTAGAGGTGTAGTTGCATTTGCTGCAGTTATAGCAATAGGTATAGTTGTATCAATGCTATTGAAGCCTAAGGATAACGCAGTAACAGTTATTGGAGCTGTTGGAGGTGGAAAGGAAAATTTCCTTGCAGATCCAGAGGTTTTAAAGATATTACATGATAAATATAATATTGATTTAAAGGTAGATAACTGGAGCAATAATAAGTTAATCAAAGACCCACTCGAAACAAAGGATAAGCAAGGCTATGACTTTGTGTTTTTTAGTGATGAAAGATTTTATGAATATTATAAAAAGCCAGCCGCAGCAGATGAAGCTGCAAGACTTAAGGTTTTAAAATCACAGATTGTTTTATCAACTCCTATAGTAATTTATAGCTGGGACACTATATGTGATACTCTTATGAGTAAGGGTATAGTTAGTAAGGTTGGAGATACCTACTATATTGAAGATATGCCACAAATATTATCATATATTGAAAGTAATACAAAATGGTCGGATATTGGTATAAAGGACATATATGGAAAGATAAATATTGCAAGCACAGATCCTGTGACATCTTCTCCTGGAACAACCTATTATGGACTATTAGCATCAATAATGAATGAAGGATATGTTGATGAAAGCAATATTAATAGTGTACTACCTAAGCTTAAGGACTTCTACAGATTATCTGGATTTATGAATAATACTCCAGCTGATTTGTTTGACCTATATTTAAGAATGGGTAAGGGAGCTTATCCTATGATAGTTGATTATGAAAAATCAATGATAGACTTTGCAAACGGTAATCCTGATGGATACGAGAAGGTAAAGGATAAGGTTAGGATTTTATATCCAAATCCTACAATTTGGAACTCTCATTGTATCATGAGCTTTACAGAGGAAGGTTCAAAATATATAGAGGCACTATCTGATCCAGAAATACAAAAAATTGCTTGGGAAAGATATGGATTTAGAACAGGTGTGGTTGGTGGGCAATATGATGTTAAATCAGTACCAGTAAGTGGAATTCCACAAGAAATTACATCAGTAACAAGAGGCTTACAAAAAGAGATTTACGATAAAATAATAGAAACTTTAAAAAATCAATAGATAAATTAAAATAATATGAAATCACAGGAGGAAATAATGGAAGAAATTAAATTAAACTTCGGAAACGAAAACGAAGTAACATCTAATGAAGCTTTAACTACACTTGAGAAGATGAAAAATGAAGATACAACTGGTCTTAGCCTTAATTCCTTAACACCAAATGAGCAAAAGCAGGTTATAGAATTTGTAAAAAAAATCGATGTGACAGATAGCAATTCAATTATTGCATATGGCTCTGGTGCTCAAACAAAAATTGCAAAATTTGCAGATGATACCTTACAAAATGTAAAAACTAAGGATACAGGAGAGGCGGGTAAGCTTTTATCTGACTTAGTTGTAACTATTAAGAACTTTGATTCAATCGGCGAAGAGAAGGGCTTTTTTGGAAAAATATTCTCAAAGGCTAAAAATGAAATAGACAAGTTTGTTGCTCGTTATAATGATGTTGAGGTAAATATAGACAAGATAACTAATTTGCTTCAAAATCACCGTCATATCATGCTTAAGGATATAGCTATGTATGATGAAATGTATAAAATGAATCTAGCTTATTTAAAAGAGCTTAGCATGTATATTATTGCAGGAAAAGAAAAGATTAAAGAGCTTAATGAAACTGTAATACCTGCTATGAAGGAAAAGGCTATGCAATCTGGAGACGAGGCAGATGCACAAAAGTTAAATGACCTATTAAATGCAGTTAACCGCTTTGAGAAGAAGGTATATGACCTACAATTAAGCCGTCAAATTTCATTGCAAATGGCTCCACAAATTCGTTTAATTCAAAATAATGATGCTCAGCTAGCAGATAAGATTCAGTCATCAATTGTAAACTCTATACCTTTGTGGAAAAACCAAATGGTTATATCACTAGGCTTAGCAAATGCTAAGGCAGCCTTAGAGGCACAAAGAAAGGTTACTGATATGACAAATGATTTATTAAAGAAAAACTCTGAAATGCTCAAAACTGGAACTATAGAAATTGCTAAGGAAAGCGAAAGAGGAATAGTTTCAATTGATACAATCAAGAAAACAAATCAGGATTTAATTGAAGCAATAACAGGAGTTATAGAAATCCAAAGAAAAGGTAAGGAAGAAAGACTAGCAGCAGAAACTGAAATAGCACAAATAGAAAATGAATTAAAGCAAACCTTATTAGGAATGAAAAACTAAAATACTTACAGGAAGGAAGGTAATCCTGTACCCAAAGATTAAGAATTTTTGATAGGTGCATGGACATAATTATGAAAAAATCAAATTTTTTTGCATTTATTTTTAGAATGAAATATATAAATCGTTGGGCCTTGATGAGAAATACTCGAAATGAAAATGTATCTGAGCATAGCCTTGAGGTATCTGTTATAGCTCATGCTCTTGCACTAATACAGAAAAATAGGCTTGGTAATCAAACGATAAACCCAGAAAAGGTTGCACTATACGCTATCTATCATGATTCTTCAGAGATATTGACAGGAGATATGCCAACACCTGTAAAATACTTTAATCAAAGTATAAATTCTGCATATAAGGATCTTGAGCATAAAGCAAGCAATAGCATTCTTAATATGCTACCAGAATATCTTATAAATGAATATAAGGATATATTTATTCCAAAACCTGAGGATAAAATAATATGGACTACTATTAAGGCAGCAGATAAAATATGTGCATATTTAAAATGTATAGATGAAGAAAATGCAGGTAATAAGGAATTTATCAATGCCAAAAATGCAACATTAAAAGCCTTAAAGGAAATGAAACGTAAGGATGTGGAAATATTCTTAGAGGAATTTGTAGATGGCTTCAGTCTAACACTTGATGAGGTTGGAAGTAGCTTAGACATACAATAATATTAATAAATTTATAAAACTATGCACAAAGCTAATGTGTCATAGTTTTATTTTTTTGTACATATATATTTAAAGATATAATAGTGCAATAATTTCCTGTAAAGAAATTATCGCCCATTTATTAAGTAAAGGTGGGGATGTTTTGATAAATTATGTATGGTTTGTTCTAATATTTGTAGGTGTCTTATCTGGAATAATAACTGGCAATGTACAAGCTGTGACTGATGCAGCCATTGATAGTGCTAAAACAGCAGTTGAATTATCAATTGGGATGATAGGAATGATGTCCATGTGGCTTGGTATTATGAAAATTGCAGAGAAATCTGGATTAATTAATAAAATTAGTTTCATACTTAAGCCAATACTTAAGCATCTTTTTCCAGATATACCATCAAATCATCCAGCAATGGCTTCAATCGTTATGAATATTTCTGCTAATCTTCTGGGACTCGGAAATGCTGCGACACCACTGGGACTAAAGGCAATGCAGGAGCTGCAGACCCTAAATAAAACACAAGACACTGCAACAGATTCCATGTGTACATTTTTGGCTTTAAATACTTCCTCTATAACCTTAATTCCTGCTACAGTAATTGCATATAGAGTTGCTGCAGGCTCTCAAAATCCAACTCAGATTATAGGACCTACAATAATATCTACTATAATATCCACAATAGTTGCAATAATAGCAGTAAAGACATATTCGAAGCTACCTAAATATAGTAAAACTAAGCCTGACATTGTTAGAAGGGATAAAAGATAGGGAGGTAAAAATGGATTTATTAAAAATTATAAACTTAATATCCACCTTTGCAGTACCATTAATATTTTTAATAATTGTTACCTATGGCTTTTTAAAGAAGGTAAAGCTTTATGAAGCCTTTACTGAAGGGGCCAAGGATGGATTAACAACAGCAATAAGAGTCATACCATTTTTAACTGGAATGCTTGTTGCTATAGGTATATTTAGAGCATCAAAGGCTATGGATTATATAACAATGCTTCTCTCTCCAATAACTAATCTTATAGGAATGCCCTCAGAGGTTTTACCAATGGCCTTAAT
The DNA here is from genome assembly GCA_052035585.1 of Bacillota bacterium. GTDB lineage: Bacteria > Bacillota > Clostridia > Tissierellales > Sedimentibacteraceae > UBA1535. The sequence continues at coordinate 2,325 of JBPOHM010000313.1, read as the reverse complement.
GAGACCATTATCTGGTAGTGGTGCTAATGGCATAATGAATAGTCTATTTAAAAAGTATGGTCCTGATTCATTAATTGGGACTATGGCATCAATTATGTCAGGAGCTACTGATACCACCTTTTATATACTAGCAGTATATTTTGGTTCAGTTAATATAAAGAAAACAAGACACGCATTATCAGCGGGTTTGACAGCAGATGTAGCTGGAATATTAGCTGCTACTATAATTACAAATTTACTATTTTTATATAAATAATAAAGCAAAGCTTATGCAAAAATAAGAAAATTTTCCAAATAAATTATTACAATGGTAAAAAGTACCATGTAAATATTTAAAGAATTTTTGACAAATATGCAAAAACATTATATAATCTTGTCTTTGACAGTTGAAGAAAACAAAAAACCTGATATCCATTGGAAACAATGGGTTTCAGGTTTTAAATTTGAGTTAAAAAATTGCACAATGTTATTGGTTTTTTGTTCTTTTAATAATTTTTTTCATTTCTTTTAATGTTACGATTTCATAATCAGTACGAAATCCGAATGCTTCATGTAAATCATCAGTAAAATCTGTGCGTGTATAGGAAGGTATATATCCTTCAGCTTTAACTTCATTAAAGTTCATATCTTTTAAGCCTTCAATAATATCATTACAGGTATATTTTTCGCCAAGTTTCTTTTCAAGAATTCTGTAGATAATAAGAGACAAAAAACATGTCATAAAATGAGCTTCAATTCTGTCATCTCTACTTAAGAATACAGGTCTTGCTTTAAATTCACTTTTCATAATCCTAAAACATTCTTCAATTTCCCATCGTCTTTTATTCACTTTAATAATATCATTCGCATCATCTTCTAAATTTGTACATACTGCATAAAAACCATCAAATGCCTCTTCTTTTAATATCAACCCTGTATCGATATTGTAACTTTCTTTTTTTGCTTCTTCTCCGTCAGGAGTGTAATACGTTTTTTCAATAAATCTCTTAAAATCATTTTGATTTGTCTTTTTTATTTTTGTTGGATTTGTATTTATCAATTTTAAAGCACGCTCAACTTGTGAATTGCGAACCTTTCTTTGGTAAAGCTTTTGTTTAATAGAATAGGTTACAATCATTTTTTGTTCTAATCCATCTTCTTTTATCCAGCGTTCCTTATAAAATATTTTATCTATATATTTTTCTTCATCAAGTTCAGCAATATTGTAAGAATGGTTATCCTCTGAAAGATGCCAGCCTTCTGGATTAAGAGCCCAATCCTTAAGATAGCCTTTTAATTTTTTAATTGATTGAGTTGTAATAAAAGCACGGTCATCTTTATCATTGAATTTTCTGTTAACATTAGATGCAAGCCCTGCATCTGTACACACTACAAACTTTGAAAGATTAAAATCTGACAAAATCTTTTTTTCTAATGGTTTTAAAGTAATTTGCTCATTAGTATTTCCTTTAGTAATCGAAAAAGCAAGGGGAATACCATTACCATCCATAAACAATCCCATTTGGACAATAGGGTTTGGTTTGTGTTCTTTCGAATAACCATATTGCTTTAGTCCTTCTTCTTGTTCGATTTCAAAGTAATAATTAGTGCAATCATAATATAATATGCCTGAATTTCTTTTTGAAATTTTTAAACTGTTGTTGTATATTTCTGATTGTATGTAATCTGATTCTTTTGCAATAATTTCAAGAGCTCTATAGATATGATGTAAATCAAAATTAGGCTGTTCAATAAATCTTTTAGAAAGCTGATTAGTAGCAAGTTTAGAAGCAGGAAAAATCACTCTACCATAAATCAATCTCGACAATATAGAGTTAAGGTCATAGGTAAATTTATATTTATCCGATATTTTCTTACATATTTTATTTAATCCAAGCTCATAATATATCTGTTGAAGAAAAAGGTATCCTCCGTTAAAGCTTTGTTGCTTACCTTTCTCAATTAATTTTATAGGTGAATATTTCGCAATTACATCAGGTTGTTTATTCTCTTTTTCAAGGCGATTTAAATTTTTAACATATTCTTCAGCCCATTCATAAGGATCCTTATAACCAAGTTTTTCTTTAAGTTCTTCATAAGTGCCTAACTTTTCTACAACCTTATTTGTACGTTTACCATCTAAATAAACAGATTTTACAACATAAAAAGAAGCAGCATTTTTAGTTTTGGAAACTTGTAATCTCATATCTCACCTCTCTGTTATTATATAGATATCATAACACATTGTGAGACATTGTGCAATATAAATATTTAAAATTTGACAAAAAAATAAAGCCTTTTCAATGGCTTTAGCGATTATTTTTTGAAGTAAGTGTCAAAGACCCG
>JBPOHM010000131.1:0-10982 GCA_052035585.1 Bacillota bacterium | reverse complement strand
TCTTTAATATCATTGTTGTGATTAATCTATAGCAGCATTCAATCACAATTGTATTCTTTAGTTCTTTGATATTGCTATTAAGTAAATTACATTTTCCTTCAGAGTTGTAAGAAACAACATAATAGTTTGATATCATAAATCCTCTCCTTTATAAACTTAATTTTAAAAAAATTATTAAATTAACAGTTTTATTTATAACTATTAACTTTAATAACATAAAATAGCTTTCTATCTATTTTTTACTTTTAATTATATGCTCATATTTTTCAAATATTAGCATGTATTTTGTAATTGTTACAAAATTGTAAGAATTTTTTACTAAACTCAAAAATATATTGAAATTTAAATAATAAATCGAATTACCATACTTGTATAATTATAGAAATATTAAAATAAGAAAACGTTGACCAAAAAAATTTGAATTTCAAATAAAACAAGGAAGTTCCACAAAGGGCTTGATTTCATCATAAATTTTATATTGGAAAATTATGTTAATAAAAAAATAATTATCAAAAAATAGTTAGATAAAAAGTTAAAAATGAAGACTTTTAATTATACAAAATACTTGCTATTAAGATAAAAATAATGTATAATCTTATATTATTAAGTTGAATTATGTCGATATAAAATATTACTTGTCAAATAATGTAAAAATATAAAATGGAGGGAATATAATGTCTTACTTTAACAATCTAACTACTAGCTTATTAGCAAAAAACCTTGATGGTTTATGGCTTAGACAGCAAGTAATCATGGAAAATGTTGCAAATCGATCAACCCCAAATTACAAAAGTAAATACGTAGATTTTGAAAGTGAATTGAAAAATAAAATTGCTAGTATTAATGATAAGAACAAGGCAATAAAAGTATCTGAGCTTAGAGATGAGTTAGCTGGTACTAAGATAGTTTTAGGTGAAAATACAAATAAAACTATGCGACTAGATGGGAACAATGTTGATTTAGAAAAGGAAAATATTGAAATGGCAAGAACACAGCTTAACTATAGCTATACTATAGCTCAGTTAAATTCATATTTTGCAAAAATGAAGTTAGCATTATCTAGTACTAAATAATTAGATTAAATGGAGGGAGTATATTATGAGTTTTTTACAATCGTTGAATATAAGCGGCTCAGGTTTAACAGCTCAGAGATTAAGAATGGATATTATATCCGAAAACTTAGCTAATATAGATGCTACAAGAACAGAAAATGGTGGACCATATAGAAGAAAGATGGTCGTATTTACATCAACAAACACATCTAATTCATTATTTAACAAGATGCTATATAACAATATAAATGATATTAACAATTCTAAACAGGTAAGAGGTGTTGAGGTTTCTCAAATAGTTGAGGATCAATCACCATTTAAATTATCATATGACCCTACACATCCAGATGCTAATGAGGATGGTTATGTAGAATTACCAAATGTTGACTCTTTAAAAGAAACAGTAGATATGATGGAAGCAGTAAGATCATATCAAGCGAATGTAACAGCTTTAAATGCTATAAAACAAATGGCTTCAAAGGCTTTAGAAATATTGAAGTAAATTATTCAATTTTAATACATACTTAATTACTAAATTTACATGAGTTAAGTATTAATAGAAAGGAAAACTAATATGTTTATTAATCCTATACAACCAATAAATAGTTTAAATGAACTTAATAAAGTAGGAAGTACAAGCAATATAGGTGAAAGCACTGTAAAAGGTGAGCTTCCATTTAAAAATATATTTTCACAAGCTTTAAATGATTATAAAGAAGCTGAAGCGCAGGTTAATAATGATATTTATAATCTAGTAACTGGAGAAAGTGATGATTTACACAATCTTAGTATAAATATGAAGAAAGCAGAAATGTCTTTTGAACTTTTTGTTCAATTGAGAAATAAAGCATTGGATATTTATAAAGAATTGATGAATACAGGAATATAGTTGCTTATAAAAGCAAGGGTTAGAGAAATTATAAATTACGAAAGGGCGTGCACCAGTCCCATGCATAATTAAAGTATTTTATTATGTGTAATAGGTGCATGGGCATATTTATGGACGAACAACTAAAAAACTTTGGTAAAAATATAATTGAATTTTGGAAAAATTTAAGTAAAAAAGTAAAAATCGCAATAATAGTATCAAGCGTTACGCTTATAGTAGGTGCAATAGTATTAACCATTATTTTAAATAAGACTGACTATGTTGTATTATTCTCTGATTTAGATGAAACTGAAGTTACAGAAATATCAGCTAAATTGCGAGATAAGGAAGTTGAATACAAGTATGAAAAAGATGGTCAAATTTTAGTACCTGAAGAATCTGAGGCTCTTTTAAGAATGCAATTGGCACAAGAAGGATATCCTCGATCAGGGGCTAATTACGACATGTTCACAGAAAATGTTGGATTTATGACTACTGATTCTGAAAAGAAAACATACTTGCTATTTTTAATGCAAGAAAGAATTCGTGAGTCAATAAGAACTATTGATGGTATAAGAGACGCTATTGTTACCTTATCTATTCCAGAAAATAATAATTTTGCATGGGATGTAAATAAGGAAGAACCTACAGCATCAGTAAAAATCAATATGAAGCCTGGACAATCACTTACAAAATCACAGGTGCAAGGTATAAAACGACTTGTTGAGACTAGTGTTTATGGTTTAAAGGAAGAAAATATTGCTATAATTGATACTGATGGAAATGATTTGCTAGCAAAGCTTGATAATTCTGATGAATATCAAACAAATATTTTTAAAATAAAATTGGACATCCAAAAGCAAATTGAGAAGGATATTGAAGCAAGTATTGCAAAACATCTACTGAAGATGTATGGAGAAGATAATTACGAGATTTCAGTAAGAACTACAATAAACTTAGATAAAAAAATAAGTGAGTTGTTACAATATATACCAGATAAGGATACAAACGCTGGAGTTATAAGCGAAGAGGATAAAAACATTGAAATAGTTGGAGATGGACAAGCAACTGGTGGAGTTGTTGGAACAGAAACAAACTCTGAGATTCCAGTATATCCTGATGTGACTATTAACGGTGATGATATCTATTATAAAAATAATAGTTCAATAAAATATTTAGTTAGTCAACTAAAGGAACAGGTGCAAAGTGATCCAGGTAGTATAGAGGATGTTAAGGTTGCAGTGCTTATAAATAGAGACAGAATAAGTGAACAGGACATTGAAAAAATTAAAGCACTCGTAGGAAATGCCGCTGGTACAGTAGCTGATAATGTAGCAATTCATAATATGAAGTTTGGAACAGAGGAAGAACCTCCTCTAGATGATGTTAATGCAACTCCTGGTATTATACAATTAAGCTTTGAGCAATGGTTAATTGTAGCTGCAATTGGAGCAGGCTTGTTAATAGTATTAATAGTATTATTAATAATCATGTTGAAAATTAGAAAGAAAAAGAGACTCAAGAGAGAAGCTGAATTGCTTGCATTGGCTGAAGCTAAATCAAAGGATGAAGATTCTTGGGCAGATTTAAAAGAAGAAATTGGTATTAAAGAAACAAAAGAAATGGTACTTAAGAAGCAAATTGCTGAATTTGCTAATAACAATCCTGAAATAGCATCACAGTTTATCAGAATGTGGTTAAGAGGGGAGGATGAATAGGTTGCCAACACAAGAACTTACAGGGAAACAAAAGGCAGCAGCGATAATTGTATCCTTAGGAGCAGAAAAGGCATCTAAGATATACAAATATCTCCAAGAAGAAGACATAGAACAACTTACTATTGAGATAGCACAGCTAAAACCTATTTCTCCAGAGGATTTTGAGAAAATATTAGAGGATTTCTATGCAATATGTTTAGCTCAAAAGGTAGTAACTGAAGGTGGAATAGGATATGCTAGAGATGTCTTAGAAAAAGCTTTTGGAGAAAAAATGGCATCTGGCTTACTAGAAAGAGTAACCAAAACTATAAAGACAAAAGCATTTGAATTTATAAGAAAAGCTGATTATAAAAACCTACTTTCAATTATACAAAATGAGCATCCACAAACTATAGCTTTAGTTTTATCTTATGCTGGAACAGATCAAGCAGCAGCCGTTATTGGCGAATTACCTAAGGATAAAAAAATAGCTGTTGTTGAAAGAATTGCAAAGATGGATAGAACATCCCCAGAGGTTATAAAGCAGGTTGAAGAAGCATTACAGAAAAAATTCATGTCAGTAGTTTCTGTTGATTTTACGGAAATAGGCGGAATTAGCTATATTGCTGATGTAATGAACAATATGGACAGAGGAACTGAGAAATATGTCTTTGATGAATTAAGCAGAAAAGATATGAAACTAGCAGATGAAATTAGAAAGAGAATGTTTGTATTTGAAGATATCATAACTCTTAGTGGTAGAGATATTCAACGCTTTATTAAAGAAGTTGATAGTAAGGATTTAGTTTTTGCATTAAAAGGAGCTAATAAAGAGGTTGGAGATGTTATACTTTCTAATATGTCTCAAAGAATGCAAGATACAATCAGATCTGAGTTAGAATATACACACAATGTAAGATTAAGAGATGTTGAGGAAGCTCAGCAAAGAATAGTTTCTGTTATAAGAAGATTGGAAGAAGAGGGAGAATTAGTGATTACTAAGGGTGGAAAGGATGAGATAATTGTCTAAGATAATCAAATCAGACTATGTTATTATTCAAGAGCCTGCTAGTATTCATAAGACCTCTGACAATACTAAATCTATAGTAGTACAGACAAATGTTGTTAACAGTTTAAAAACAATTTCTAATGGTAAAAGAGATAGAATAATTGCAGATGCTCTTAGAGAGTCAAATGAAATCATAGAAGCTGCTAATAGTTATAAGGCAAATATACTTGCAACTGTTGACAAAGAGATTGAAGAACATAGAAAAAAAGGCTACGAAATTGGATATACCCAAGCCTATGAAAAAGGGAAAAAAATTGGGTATGAAGAAGGAAAAATAATAGCACAAAAAGAAATTGAAAATAAAAGTGAAGGTCTCATTGCTGAGCTATGTAAGCAAATTTACATGGTTGAAGAGAGCAAGGATGAGATATTAAAAAGATTTGAGAAGGATTTAGTTAAGCTTGCTGTTGAAATAGCAGAGAAAATTATAAGAGTAAAAATTAATCAAGATGAAGATATAGTTAAGGACATTTTATTAAATGCAATAAAGGATTATAGAAATGTTGAATGGTTGAAAATATATCTTTCAAAGGATGATTACGTAACTATTTCTACTGATAAAAATATCATGGAACGATTATCACAGATTTCTGAACATATAAAGCTAGAAGCAGTTGCTGAATCAGAAAATGGAGAATTGATAATTGAAAGTCCTGAAAATCTCATTGATTTAGGGATAGATACTCAGCTTAACAATTTGAGAAGTATTATATTATAGTTTCACTTCGAATAAAAAAGACACTATATAATAAAGTGGAAGATATAATATATAAAAAGTCTAAAGGAGATAACTTATTGTGAATTTTGAAGAACTTAGCAGACTTATTAATAAATCTGATTTTTTCACCTATATGGGTAAGGTTAAAAAAATCTCCGGACTTATGGTAGAAGCTACAGGATCTAAATATAAAATAGGTGAGATTTGCAAGATATTAACAGATGATAATAAGCAAATTGACACTGAGGTAGTTGGATTTAATGATGATAGAGTAATACTAATGCCATATGAAGACATCAAGGGAGTAGGATTAGGAAATGTTGTTATATCAACAGGAAAAAAACTTCGAATTCCAGTAGGTGATTTTTTAAAGGGTAGAATAATAGATTCAAGAGGAAGAGCCATAGATGGAAAAGGTGATTTTGAATATATAGATGATTATTGTTATGTAGATAATGCATATATCAATCCCTTAACGCGACCACGTATAAATTCAAGCCTAAGCTTTGGTGTTAAGGCTCTAGATGGGGTTTTAACCATAGGTAAAGGTCAGAGAATGGGTATATTTGCCGGCAGTGGAGTTGGTAAAAGTACTTTAATGGGTATGGTCGCAAAAAATGTAAAAGCTGATATAAATGTTATAGCACTTGTAGGTGAGAGAGGTAGAGAGGTTAGAGAATTCATTGAGAAGGATTTAGGTGATGAAGGTTTAGAAAGATCCGTTGTAGTAGTTGCAACTTCCGATCAGCCAGCCATGTTAAGACTTAAATGCTCTCTAGTTGCAACAACAATTGCAGAATATTTCAAAGACCAAGGTAAAGATGTATTATTGATGATGGACTCACTAACAAGATTTGCAATGGCACAAAGAGAAATTGGACTAGCTACTGGTGAGCCACCTGTTTCAAGAGGTTATACTCCATCAATATATGCAGAGTTACCAAAGCTATTAGAAAGAAGTGGAAAGTTTGAAAATGGATCTATAACTGGTATATACACTGTTTTGGTAGAGGGTGATGACACAAATGAACCTATATCAGATACAGTAAGAGGTATACTTGATGGACATATAGTTCTAACAAGAGAGCTAGCAAATAGAAATCACTTCCCAGCCATTGATGTAAATGCAAGTATTTCGCGTTTGATGGTTGATATAGCAGATAAAGAGCATATAAAAAATGCTAAAAAGCTAAGAGATATTTTATCATTATACTATGCAAATTATGACTTGATATCAATTGGTGCATATAAAAAGGGTTCTAACCCAGCACTAGATTATGCTATAGAAAAAATAGATATTGTTAATAAGTTTTTACAACAGGAGATAACCGAAAGCTTTAGCTTTGAAGAAACCTTAAGGTTATTGAGTGATATAGTAAATGATTAGGATAAAAAAATATTATGAAAAAATTTAAATTTTCTTTAGAAAAAGTATTGCAGTTGAAGGAACAGTTATTAAAAAATTTAAAAAATGATCTATCCTTCCTTCAATTGGCACTTAAAGAAAAAGAAGCTGAAATACAGGAGTTATGGACAAAATATTATAAGACAGACAATGAGTATAAAGAAAAGTCTTCACATTCTATAATGCCTTATGAAATTGCACATTATAAGGATTATATGACTTCTATCACCAACATGATAAAAAAGAAGGAAGAAGAAAAAGCTGTTATACTAAAAAAGATAGAAGCTAAAAAGCAAGAAATAATTAGCATGAATATTGAAATATCAACCTTGGAGAAATTAAAGGATAAAAAGCTGCTTAAATACAATTACAAGGTTAATAAGATGGAAGAAATAATGATAGAAGAGTTTGTCTCAAATTCAACTACAGTATCAGCAAAGGTAGACTTTTAGCTTAAGTAATTAAGTAAAAGATAAAAAAATCATTGTAAGGAGGTGAAAAAATTGAATGTAAGTGCAGACATCTTGAAAATGCTATATCAGCAAGGTCTAAGTTCTATAAATGCAAATAGCACAGTAAATAGTGGACAATCTAGTTCTTCGAGTGGAGTATCTACATTTTCAGTTATTTTACAGGATGTTATATCTAAAGGTATCTCAAATGACTTAACAGCTACATCAACCGATGAAGATAGTCTAAATAATAGTGATTCATCACTAATACTCTCTCTGTTGATGCAGCAAATTGCAGGAAATAGTCTAGCTGGCCAATATCAGTATTATGATATGTTAAATAGTTTAGAAAATTCTAGTGGTACAAGTATTGATGCTTTAAGTGGAATTTCTAATAGCTTAGATTTAACAAGCTTAGGATCAGGCTTATCAGAAGTTGATAGACTTATAGAAGCTTTACAACAGGGTAACATGACTCAAGATAATAATACTGAATCAGTAGTTAATACTGTAAATAACACAAGAAGAAGCTTTCCAACTGAAATAATGGAAAGTATCAATGCCGCTAGACAAGCTCGTGAGCAAGTCCGACAAAGGATTAATCAAATTAGAGAGTTTACTGGCATAGTTAATGTAGGACAAGCTAGTGTTATCAGCAATACTAAACAGAGTAATATAGAAGAATTATTGGCAAATGCTAATATTCAAAATTTAAAGCTTACATTGGTTTCAGCTGATAATTTGAATAATGATTCATCTGCAGCATTAGTTGCTGAAGGAGTAAATGAATCCTTGTTAGATAAAGGGCTTATACCAATAGAACAGAGCTTGCTAAGTACTGAGGAAGATCAAAATACTAGTGATGATAAATTCAGAGTTGACATCATTGATGAAAGTATTTTAGATACAAATGTGCTAGGTACATCAAATACTCAGACTAATAATAATGCAGATAAATTGAGTGATGACATAGCATTAAAGGAAAGTGTATTTGAACAAATCAAGGATAAAGTATCAACGATGAAGCTAGGTGATAAGCAAGCTGTAACAATGCATCTTAAGCCAGAAGAGCTTGGAAAGCTTGATATAAAGATGGTTTTAGAAAAAGGTAATCTATCAATAGAAATTCTCACATCAAATGAGAAAGCGCACAGCTTGATATTATCAAATTTATCAGAATTAGAAAGTATTTTGAAAGATAATATTACATCAGATAGGTACTTTATGAATATGGAAAGTGCAAGACAATTATCTGATGAAAATGCTAGACAAAATAATCAAGGCTATAACGGACAACAATCTCAGCAGCAACAAGATGATAGTAAAAATGAACAGGAGCAGGTATATTCTATAGGCTCAGAGGATAATGAAAGACTTGATTTTTACACAGCATTTTCAAGAATAAGAGAAGCTAGAGCACAGATATTAAGTAGAAACTTAGAAAACTAAGTAAAGGAGGAAAAAAGATATGGATGTGAATGGTTATATATCACCTTTATATGCAGGAAAACAAGCAAATGTAGTTAAAAAAGGCGGAGATTCTAATCTTGGAATGGATGACTTTTTAAAGCTATTAGCAGCACAACTTGCTAACCAAGATATGATGAATCCAAGTCAAGATACTGATTTTATAGCTCAAATGGCACAGTTTTCATCACTGCAATCCATGGATGCTATGGCAAAGATGACTTCCTTTAATCAATCTACTTCTTTAGTAGGAAAATATGTTGTAGTTGCTACTTATGAAAGAGGAAAGCTAGTAAAGGCTGAAGGAATTGTAGAAAAAGTTAATTTATTCGGCTATGAGCCTACAATAGTAGTAAATGGAAAAGAATACACATATGCAAATGTAATGGAAATCAAAAATGCTTCAGAAGTGAAACCTAATTCACCTACAGCGTTAAAAAATGAAATTATAGCTGCACAGGAAAATAAAACTTCTGCTAAAGTGAGTGAGAATGGTTCTGACATACATCATACAGAGAAATGGGTTACACAAGAGCAAATGAATGCTTATGAAATGGCCATTGAAAAAGCTCAAGCTACAATGGACAAAGCAAGTATAACAGAAAAAGAAATAGCTCTTGCAATAGCAGAATTAGCTCTTGCAACAGAAACATTTAATACAGCTAAAAAGGATGGAACATATGGATTAGAGCAATCCATTCCTGAAGTTGAAGGCGGTGAGTAAATGACGGATATTAATTTTTTAAGAAATATAAGTAATATCAATTCAAATCTTGATATTAACCAGGTTAAAAAGCAAAGCTTAAATAAAGGTACAGGCTCAGTTACAAATGAGAGCATAAAGGAAAGCAAGTTTAAAGAGCTCTTAAATGAAAAGCAGGCTCAAATAAAATCACTTTCTTTCTCAAAGCATGCTTCAGAAAGAATTGAGCAAAGAAATATAGATATTGATGAATCAGTAGAAAATAAGCTTAATGAAGCTTTGGAACAAGCAAAGGACAAGGGACTTAAAAATGTACTTGTTATGATAGATTCATCAGCATTTATACTAAACACCCTTAGCAATAAGGTTATAACAGCTATGAGCAATTCAGAGCTAAAGGAAAATATATTTACAAATATTGATGGAGCTGTAATAAAATAGCCGGTCCACTTGTGGAGGCTAAGTGCTATGACTTATTGATTAGCACAAATCTTATCAAATAAATTACAGCCAAATAAATAATTAAAAAAAGGAGATTAATTATTATGATGAGATCATTATACTCAGGCGTTGCTGGCTTGAGAACACACCAAACAAGAATGGACGTAGTTGGTAACAATATATCTAACGTTAACACATATGCTTATAAATCACAAAGAGCAACTTTTAGAGATTTATATTATCAAACAATAAGAGGTTCAAGTAACGGTAAAAACGCTATGCAGCTTGGTTACGGAGCTCAGGTTGGTTCAGTAGATACTCTACACTTAAGAGCAGGATATACACCTACTGATAGACCTCAAGATATTTATATTGATGGAGAAGGATTTATAGTTGTAAATGATCCAAAGAGTGATACAAAAATGTATACTCGTATAGGTGCATTATCATTTATGCCAACTTTAAATGCTGCTGGAGAAGAAACAACAACATTTAAACTTGTTGACATTAATGGTAATCCTGTAATGGGATTAAATGCAGAGGAACCAACAGCTACTGTTCCAGGTAAGGTTGACCCTGCATTGTATAATGGAGGAGCAGCAGTACCAGTAGGTAGTACAGCAAATGGATTAATCCTAGATGACACTAATTTCGAAGCAATAGAAATACCAAATTTTGCTGAATACACAGATGTAACTATAGGTGCTGATGGTATAATCACTGGTATTAAAGATGATAAGGTTCATGAGCTAGGAGCAATAGCAATTGCAAGAATATCTAATCCAGAAGGCTTAACAGCACAAGGAAACTCATACTTTAAGGCTATAAAAAATACTGGTAATATTGACTATGCTATAGCAGGCACAAATGGTGTTGGAGGTATGGTAACTGGAGCTTTGGAAATGTCAAACGTAGACCTTGCAAAAGAGTTTACAGAGATGATTACAACTCAAAGAGGATATCAAGCTAACTCAAGAATAATTTCAGTTGTAGATTCAATGCTAGAAGAGCTTGTTAACTTAAAGAGATAATTATTAAAATAATATTGGGAGATGTAAGCATCGCTTAATAGCAATGCTTACATCACACCATTACTAGCTCTCAATAACT
>JBPOHM010000277.1:0-2602 GCA_052035585.1 Bacillota bacterium | reverse complement strand
TTTCCAATTATATAAAAATAATTTTGGATTAGTCATTATTTTCCTACATTTGGCCTTAACTTTTAAGATGATTTGCAAGTAACTATTCATAGAATTAGGCGATTAACATATGAAAAGGTTACTTTTTATACAGTTAAGGTTGATGATGGTGCGCATGAGTTTGAAGACTTTAAAAGAAGGCTAAGTAAAATAGCAAAATACAGGCTTTTACTTGCGAAGCTTTTTCAGCTTATTGAAAGGATGGGGCTTGAACATGGTGCGAAAGATTTTTTTTTTAAATATTACAAAGCGGACGAAAATATTCCAGGTGTTAATTTGAAGAAAGTCTCATTTATAGAAGTACCATTAGGAAAGCTTGAACTAATATTATATTGTTTAAGATTAAATGAGTCAACTGTAATACTTCTAAATGGCGACATTAAAACAAATAGTTATTTAGAAAAATGTAATTCTAAAAAGCATTATGAGCTTGCAAGCTGGTTATCAAAAAATATTGAGTCAGCAATTTTAAAGGCAAAAAATGTTGATGTAGTAACAGGGGTGTCAGAGCTTGCTGACAATACACCAATTAAAATAATTTAACTTCTAAAATTAAACATTATGAAAAACACGAATGAAATAGAAGGAAATGACAATTTTGATGAAATTCTGAACGAAGCATCGAAGGGAGAAAAGGCTTTTGTTACCAAGTCACTTCAAATAGCAACGCAAATCAATAGTATTCTCGAACGAAAAAAAATGTTACAGAAAGACTTCGCTATTAAAATGGGGAAATCTGAAGCAGAGATTAGTAAATGGTTAAGTGGATTTCATAACCTAACAATCAAGACTATTGCTAATATCGAAGCGGTGTTAGGAGAAACTGTTATAGTAACTCCGTTGCAATTCTCAAATGCTCCAGATGCAATAGAAGCTTTAATCTCGCATATAAATTCTCCTGCACCATTTAGAACACCGTTAGATCTAACTACTCGAGTCGATTCTAAAGCTATTCCTATAGCAAGAGTTATTTCTATGCCACACTTAACTTTTATGGAAGTCGAGTTTACAGAGCCTCAACAAAATAAAGCAACTTATTTACCAACAGGAACATGAGCAATAATCCAATTGTAATACCTGAAAAAATTCATTTACAGAACATACGTGTCATCAATGGAAGTATTGATACCGATCCTGAATTTAACGTAAAAGAAATAGATGGTTTCGAAACCTTTTTCGATGTAACCACTGGAGTTAATGAAGAAAAAAATGCCGTTAGGTTAGTTGTTACTGCGAAATTTATAGGAATGGATAAAAGTGATAAGGCTCTTAAAGCAAATGCTGAGTACAAGGTAGATTTCCATTTTATGGTAGAAAATTTACTTGATTTTCTTGTAAAAGATGGCGAACCACCTGCAACTAAATTGCATTCCATTCTTGGAGCGACACTTGCTGCAATTTCATATTCTACGCTTAGAGGAATTGTACTTACTAGGACACAAGGTACCATCTTGGATGGAATAATTTTACCTGTTATAAATCCGTCTCATTTATTAACGAATAAATTTTCCGAACCTGCTAAAACCTAGAGTATTTAATCTAAAAAAACTCGACTAGTTTTGATAAGGAAGTGTCTAGAGCATTCGAAACTTCAACCAAAGCATAAAGGGTGGGATTAATCTCTCCTTTTCCAGCTTTTCATAACCTGTCTGTCTTGAAAGTATTGGCTTTAAACAAGGTCATACCGTTAAGATTAAATAGCAAAAAAATAAATTAACCATTACTGTTATCAGTAAACAAAAAACTCTCCGCCATGCTGCCGCAGGCTTGCGCTTTTGACTGAGCGGAGCGAGATGCGCAAACAAGCTTGCCCGTCGGCAAGCACCAATTTGTCTGTGCGTTGGCGTTGCAGCTTATTTGTTTGGCTTTGCCAAATGTCCGCAGAGGCCAAACAAATGTGCTGCAATTGCGATGGCCAATATGACCGTGTCCGGGCAAAAAAAGCGTCGGAAAAAATTAAAAATTGCCCTGAAATAAATTTGTTTAATGTTCGAATGTCAACCGAAATGTTGTCGACCGGAATGCCAGAAGTTTAAGAAACGAAAACTCTTTTGTCTACCGTAAAATTGTCATTGGAGATGTCCATGCGGCAATTGGTACTAACTTACCGCTAAACGCCACAAAACCGATTGCAATTAATTACAAGCGCTTACAAATGGCATTAACCGGTTTTATCGGCTATGAGTAAATATAGAATTTTAATCCTGAGTTCAAACAGGCGGTTTGTCCTCAATTTTAGAATGCTACATTCTATAGCAATACCCTGCTTTAAATTAAGGTAACTTAGAGCTATGAATCGCAAAGAGGAATTACTACATAGCTTGAACACCCTGGAGTTCAAGGGTAAATTAAGATGTCTCGAAACCCTTTTTCAAACCATAGAACAGCTGGTGTTTTATTTTGAAGCCCGGGCTCAGACCAAACAAGCAGAGTTACTCACGGCCTGCAATTGGCAATTGAAAGAACGTATGCACTACGATAAGGAAGAGCAATGGCTGTGGACCTTTGTTTGGATGAAGGACAAGGTGCTGAGGAAATTAAGAGAAGAGGATAGGGCAAAAAC
>JBPOHM010000027.1:0-2405 GCA_052035585.1 Bacillota bacterium | reverse complement strand
TTTCTTCAAAAGAGGCATCATCTTTACCATAGGCAATATTATCTCTAATAGTTCCATTAAATAACCATGTATCCTGTAATACCATACCAAATATTTTCCGTAGATCATCCCTTCTCATATCTCTTATGTCTATACCATCTATAGTTATGCGTCCACTGTTTATCTCGTAAAACCGCATAAGCAGGTTAACTAAAGTTGTTTTTCCAGCTCCTGTTGGACCTACTATAGCTACAGACTCCCCTGGCAGAGCCTCTAAGTTCATATCTTCAATTAATGGAGTATCAGGATTATAGCTAAAGTAAACATGCTCGAATCTTACATGACCTTTTACATCCTCAAGTACTATTGGATTTTCAGTATCAGGTATTTCTTCTTTCTCGTCCAGTAGTTCAAATACTCTTTCAGCAGAGGCTACAGTGGATTGCAAAACGTTTACTATGCTTGCAACCTGTATCACAGGTTGTGTAAACTGTCTTGAATACTGAATAAATGCCTGTACACCCCCAAGGGTAATTTGCCCTGTAGTTACACGTATCCCACCGATAATACATATAACTACGTAGTTTAAATTATTCAGCAAGTTTACAGATGGTCTTAATATACTTGAAATGAATTGAGCTTTAAAACTTGATTCGTAAACTTTATTATTTTCCTCATTAAAACGTGTTATTGCCTTATCTTGTTGATTATAGGCTTCTATAATATTGTGACCAGTAAAAGTCTCTTCTATATGCCCGTTTAAAGATCCAGTGCTATCCCATTGAGCTATAAAATATTTCTGAGACCTTCTTATGATAAACATTGTTATTAAAAGAGAAAGAGGTATTATTGCAAGAGTAATCCACGATAGAAGTGGACTAATAGAAAACATCATGATAATAACTCCCACTAAAACCGCCAAGGCATGAACAAGCTGGGTGATGCTTAGTTGAAGAGTATGAGCTATATTATCTATATCATTTGTCACACGACTTAATATGTCACCATGGGAATGATTGTCATAATATTTTAAAGGTAATTTGGCAAGTTTACTATCAATATCTTTTCTAAGTTTATATACAGTCCTCTGAGCAACACCTGCCATAGTATACTGCTGTAGCCACTGGAAAAAGGCAGCCAAAAGATAGATACCTAAAAGTGTAATCAATATATTCTGCAAAGCAACAAAGTCAATACCTTTACCGGGTGTCACATCCATTGCAGAGATCATATCTGCTAATTGATCCTGCCCTTTAGCTTTTAAATCCGCTACTATCTGATCTTTCGTCATATTAGATGATAATTGCTTACTTACTACTCCTTCAAATAGTACATTGGTAGCCTTGCCTATTATTTTTGGTGCTGATACAGTAAACACAACACTAAGAATAGTAAAGACTATAACAAATATTATTGGTAAAGCCTGGGGTTTAAGATAAGCTACAAGACGCCTAAGTGTTCCACTGAAATCTTTGGCTCTTTCAACCGATACTGCTGCCCTACGACCACCACCAAATCCACCACGATGCATTCCTGTGGCAAATTTTACATTCTTATCATTTTGATTATTACTCATATTGCTGCTTCCTTTTCTGAAAGTTGCGAATAAACTATATCACGATATACAACGCAGGATTTCATAAGATCTGAGTGGGTTCCAATTCCAGCTATTGTGCCATCATCATTTAAAGTAATTATTCGATTTGCATCCATGATAGTACTTACACGTTGTGCAACTATAATAACTGTTGAGTTAACTGTTTCACTTTTAAGTGCCATACGTAGCTGAGCATCGGTTTTTAGGTCAAGAGCAGAAAAACTGTCATCAAAGACATATATTTCTGGTTTTTTAACCAATGCTCTTGCAATAGCCAATCTTTGTCTCTGTCCACCTGAGAAGTTAACTCCTCCTTGCTCAACATTAGCATGTAATTGCCCTGGTAGATCCATAACAAAACTCTTTGCTTGAGCTACTTCTAAGGCATACCATAGTTCATTATCTGTAGCATTTTCATTGCCAAAACGCAAGTTATCGGCTATTGTTCCACTAAAAAGAAAGGCTTTTTGGGGAACTAATCCAATTTTATCTCTTAGGTCTCTTAAATAAAAATCCCGTACGTCCAAGTCATCTATTTTTATACAACCATGTGTAACATCATAAAAGCGTGGTATAAGAGCAACCAAAGTGCTTTTACCACACCCAGTACTACCTATTATAGCAGTAGTTTCTCCTGGAGCAGTACTAAAAGATATGTCTCTTAGTACTGGTTCTTCTGCTCCAGGATAGTTAAATTCAACTTTGCAAAACTCAATATTACCTTTTTTGTTATTATGTATAATTAAGGGTTTAATCGGATCTTTTATTGATGGTTCAGTTTTAAGGACTTCAACTATACGCTCAGCAGAGGCTTCGGCTCTTGGTATCA
>JBPOHM010000099.1:0-4871 GCA_052035585.1 Bacillota bacterium | reverse complement strand
CAAGTCTTTTTTCAAGCTCCTTTGCTCGACTATACATCTTATCACTATCACGCATAGCACACCAAATACTATATCTTTTAATCTGCTCTTCCATTCTCTTTATTTTCTTTTGTTGATTTTCGTAATCTTTCAACTCTTTTAAAAATTTAAGCTCCTTTTGAACTACATATTTTGAATAATTTCCATTATAAATATAAGCTCCATCAAAGCTCAATTCTACTATTTTATCAACTACTTTATCAAGAAAATATCTATCATGGGAAATTATTAGGGCTGAGCCTTCATATGTTTTTAAATAATCCTCAAGCCACTCAATTGATTTGATATCAAGATGGTTTGATGGCTCATCAAGAAGTAATACATCAGGGTTTTCGAGTAGGATTTTTCCTAAAACAACTCTTGTTTTTTCTCCACCACTTAAGGTGTTAAACCTGCTTTTAAGCATAGAATTGCTTATATCTAATCCTATTGTAATTTTGTCTAGCTTTTCTTTTATTGAATAGCCACCCATAGCTTCATACTTGTCATGAAGCTGGCTATACCTTTTTATTGCCTTATCTAATTCTTCATTTTTTAAATTATCAAATGTTTTTTGAAGAGTATTCATTTCATCTTCAAGATCGTATAAATCTTTAAATGACAATCTCAATACATCCTCAGTTAACATATTATCACTATAGCTGTAGACCTGCTCTAGGTAACCAACCCTTAATGCTTTTCTTTTGCTTACCTGTCCACGTGTAGGTTCTTCTAGTCCATAAATAATTTTCATTAAAGTTGTTTTTCCAACTCCATTTTTACCAACAAGGCCTATCTTTTCTTTTTCCTTAATATCAAAGGTTACATTTTCAAATATCTTATCTACACCAAAGCTTTTTTCTAAATTACTTATTCCTATTTCAATCATTTTAATCTCTTCTAAATCATCTTTCTTTTATTAATTCATCTATTGATTTTGCTGAAATATTTTTTCTATCAAGGCCTAGAAGCTCTATTGCCCGTTCTAAATCTTTTTTATTAGTAACTTCAATTTCTAAATATGGCTCTGGATATATATCCTTATCCCATTCGTCTATTTCAAACAAAATTCCATCATATAAATACGATTTTCTTAATTTCTTTCCAGGTGCTTTAGGATAGTATCTTAAAGCCTTTAAAATTCTGATGGTTTCATCAACATTAAGAATTTGAGTTTCAATCTCTTCATTTACTCTAAATTCATCTCGTGAAATGTTTCTTTTTAAAGTTAATGTACTAATAGTTTCACCAGTTAAATTGTTCTTTGTAGTTCTTATTCTTAAATATCCCTTATACTTATTTCTAAGAAACTTATCCTCTGAATCAAACCTAATATTAGTCTGTTCTTCATCCTTTAACAGAGTTGCACCTAATTTTATAAGCTTATTTTGAATTTCTTCCTTATCAATATTTAATACCTTAACTTCAATTTCATCCAAAACATTTCACTCCTTTGTATTATTATTTTCTTATATGATATCCATTTTTACCATTTCTTTTTTTATAATACATCGCTTCATCAGAAATACTAATATTTTCATCAATGTTCAAAGAAAAATCATATCTCGAAATACCAGCTGAAACACTGCAGTAAAGATTTTTATCCTTATAATTAAAGTTATAGTTATAAATTTCATGACAAATGTCTTGTATTCTTTTCTCTATTTCCTCTTCATTCACAGAGTTAATAATAGCTACAAACTCTTCTCCACCCCATCTACAAACTACTCCATCATATGAACAATGTTTATTTATAATTGTTGCTATGTTCTCTAAAACAAAATCTCCATGCTGATGACCATATGTATCATTTACCTTTTTAAAATCATCTAAATCAAAAATAACAACCCATAAAGTTTTATCATTCTCTTTTGCTTCATCGAGAATTCTATTAATATTTTCAAGGAAATAATGTCTATTATATAAACCAGTAAGCCTATCTCTATACGCTAATCGTATATTCTCTGCTAAGGCTTTTTCTAATTCAATATTAATTTGCTTAAGTGTATCCTTTATTCTCTTATTTTCTAAGTGGGCTTGTACCCTTGCATTTAATTCAAGAGCGCTAAATGGCTTTGAAATATAATCCATAGCACCAACCTCAAAGGCCTTAACTAAGCTTTCCTCATTTTCTCTTGAAGTAATAAAAAGTACAGGTACATCTGAGTTTAATTTACTCTGCTTAATAAGCTTGCAAATACTATAACCATTTGTATCAGGCAATGTTATATCTAACAATATTAAGCTTAACCTCTCCCTGTTTATTATTTCTAAAGCTGACTCTCCGTTATAAGCCTTCAATACATTAATAATATCACTACTTAATTGCTTCTCAACAATGTTACAAATAAATGTACTATCATCTACTACTAAACATTTTCTTTATACATAATATGATTCCCTTTATGTCTAATTTTTGCGTTATACTTATTTCCCAAAATAATTTATATAATTATACAACAAATTAAATGTGTTGGCTAGTACAATTTTTATTTATTTCCATAGTATGTAAAAGCTTAGCATATTCTTCAAAAAAATCATCAATATGCTAAACTTTCACATATAATTGATATCGTGCTATAAAATAGTGGTATCAGTACTTCCTTTTCCTACAACTTCACCTGTTAAATAAGTCCATGTCTGACAACCTGCTATACCATCAGGTGTTAATCCTCTTGATTCCTGATAAGCAATTAATGCGTCTTTAGTCCCAGCTCCAAAAACACCATCCAAGCCAGCTCCTGTAAAGCCTAATGTATTTAAAGCATCTTGCAAAACAAGTACATAATTATTTACACTACCTTCTCTTAACATTATATATCCAGCAGCACAAGCTGGTGGTGTTAATCTTTTATCTACATGTACCCAAGTAGGTGTAAGGTAGCCAGGTTCAACATAAACGAAGCACCCTAGTTGCTCAGCTAATTCTCTAAGTGCATCCCTATCTTCTGGAGTAAAATCCTGTGCCATATCCATAGCAGTCCCTGCATAATGCTGACTTTGACTTCCGTGTCAATGATGACATAGTAAAGCAAGAGCTTCACATTTTAAAAAAGGAGAAGCTTTTTAAACCTCTCCAATTATTTAATGAACTAATTTTCTTTTTACTAACTTATAAAGCTCTCCAGCTAATAAAGGTATCAAGCAGAACAACAAAACCATTTCACAGTCAAAAATATTCAACTCAACTGTTTCAAATATTGGTCTTAAGAAAGGTACATATATTACTACAGCAAGCAAAATAATACACAATATTGTTGCATATATAAGAGTTTTGTTACTAAACACACCTAGCTTAAATATAGAGTCTCTTTCCGATCTACTCGAGTGAGATCTTAAAACTTCTGCAAGAATTAATGTTACAAAGGCATATGTTCTTGCATAAGCTAAATGCTCTGGATTTGTATCGTAATCTGGATATCTATTTAGTGCCCATAGATAAATTCCTAATACAGCAACTACCAAGGCTATACTTTGTACTACGATACCTATTACCATTGATTTATCTAGTATTGGCTCAGTAGATTTTCTTGGTTTTATTCTCATGATATCAGATTCTCCCTTTTCAGTACCAAGTGCTAATGCTGGGAAGCTATCTGTAACAAGATTTAACCATAAAAGCTGTATTGGTATTAATGGTGTTGGGATATTTATTAGCAAGGCTATAAATATAATTAAAATTTCTCCAACATTACATGATAGTAAGAAGAAAACAAATTTTCTAATATTACTATAAATTATTCTTCCTTCTTCTACGGCATGAACTATACTTGCAAAATTATCGTCTGTTAATATCATATCAGCTGTTCCTTTTGCAACATCAGTTCCCGTAATACCCATGGCGACACCTATATCAGCTCTTTTTAAAGCCATAGCATCATTTACACCATCACCAGTCATTGAAGCAATATGTCCGTTATTTCTCAAGGTTTCCACTATTCGCACCTTGTTTTCAGGTGAAACTCTAGCATACACACTTGTTGTTTCAACAACCTTAGCAAATTCCTCATCTGAAATTGCATCTATTTCTCCTCCAGATAATACGCCATCTCCTTCCTGCATTAACTGCAAATCCTTAGCAATCGCAACGGCTGTGTCTTTGTGGTCACCAGTAATCATAATTGGCTTAATTCCTGCAACCTTACATACAGCTATAGCATCCTTTGCCTCTGGTCTAGCAGGATCAATCATACCCATTAGACCAATAAAAATCATATCTCTTTCTATTTCCTCTGGTGTTATCTCCTTAGGTAACTCAGAATGCTCTCTGAAAGCACAGGCAAGAACTCTTAGAGCTTGGTTTGCGTATTCACTATTTGCTTTTAAGATATCCTTTCTCATATCCAGGCTAAGATCTACAGCCTTACCATTTACTAAAACCCTAGAGCATTTGTCTAAAATAACATCTGGTGCACCTTTTGTAAATGATATTATTCCACTACCAAAGTTTTTATGGAAGGTTGACATCATCTTTCTAGCAGAGTCAAATGGTAGCTCAGCAATTCTAGGATACTTGTTGTTCATATCATCACGAATATAACCTGCCTTTTGGCTATCTACAACAAAGGCTCCCTCTGTTGGATCTCCTATAATTCCCCACTGTCCATCGTCTCTTTTAACAACAGAAGCATCGTTACATAAGGTTCCAGCAGAGAAAAGCATCTGCAAATCACTATAATCATTTATATTTATATCTTTATCATCTGCAAATATTTGACCATTAGGATCATATCCTTGTCCTGTAACATCAAAACTATTACCATATATATAAACCTTTTTAACAGTCATCTCATTTTGTGTCAAAGTGCCTGTTTTATCAGAACAAATTACATCAACACAGCCTAAGGTTTCAA
>JBPOHM010000256.1:0-4896 GCA_052035585.1 Bacillota bacterium | reverse complement strand
TATTTTTTACAGGTGGTCTAATTAAGCATTTTTCACCATATCCTATTAAATCATATCGATTTGCTTTTTGTAATGCCTTTAATACTATAGAGTAATTTTCTCTTTTGTTATACTGCATCAAAGCTCTTTGCATTTTTTTATCTTCTATTGATTTTGGAACATATACAGGCTTCCCATTTAGTGGATTTATCTCTGTATAATACATACAGGTAGATAAGGTTCCCGGTGTAGGGTAAAAGTCCTGTACTTGCTCAGGTATATGTCCCATATCTCTTATATATTCAGCAAGTTTTATTGCATCATTTAATGTACTACCAGGATGTGATGATATAAAATATGGTACAATATACTGCTCTAAACCAAGATTTTTATTTTCATTATTAAACTTATCAACAAACTTGTTGTAAATCTCAATTGATGGCTTACCCATTAGCTCTAATACATTATTACTTACATGCTCTGGTGCAGTTCTAAGCTGTCCACTTACATGATATTTTGCAAGCTCCTTAATAAACTCATCGTTTTTATCATACATAACATAGTCATATCTAACACCAGAGCGAACAAAAATCTTTTTAATATTAGGTAATTTTCTCAATTTTCTAAGTAGCTGTACATAATCACTATGGTCAACAATTAAATTGTTACATTTTACTGGAGTAAGACATTGCTTATTTTTACATGTGCCATGCTTTAACTGTTTTTCACATGATACCTTCCTAAAATTAGCAGTAGGTCCTCCAATATCATGTATATATCCTTTAAAGTCCTTTGCTTTAGTCATTTTCTCTACTTCATTAATAATAGATTCATGACTTCTAGCTTGGATTCTTCTACCTTGATGGAAATTCAAGGCACAGAAGGAGCAACCTCCAAAACAGCCTCTAACACTTGTAACACTAAACTTAACCTCATCAAGTGCAGGCACACCACCATCCTTTTCATAAATAGGATGATAGGTCATCTCATAATTCATGTCATATATATCATCTAGCTCCAATGTTGAAAGTGTTTCAGCAGGAGAATTTTGAACTACATATATATTATCATATTGCTCAACTAAGGTTTGACCATTTATAGCATCAGAATTTTCATGTTGAATTTTAAAGCTCTCTGCATATTTTTGCTTTGAATTAAGTACCTCCTCATAGCTAGGCAAGAAAATTGGTTCAAATGCTCTATCCCTATCTCTTGTCTTATATACAGTACCCTTAATATATGTTATCTCTTCAATAGGAAGTCCTGAATCTAAGCTCTCAGCAATTTCAATAATTTGCTTTTCTCCCATGCCATATACTAATAAATCAGCAGATGAATCAAGTAGAATAGATCTTCTTATCTTATCACTCCAATAATCATAGTGAGAAAATCTTCTTAAGCTTGCTTCAATACCACCTATTATTATTGGGCTATCCTTATATGCCTCTCTAATCTTATTTGAATATACAATAACAGCTCTATCTGGTCTTTTCCCGAAGGCTCCACCTGGTGAGTAAACATCAGTGCTTCTTTTTTTCTTCATAGAAGTATAGTGATTAACCATAGAGTCTATGTTGCCAGAGTTTACAAGAAAACCAAGTCTAGGCTTCCCCAAACGTTTAAAATCTTCGATATTATTCCAATCAGGCTGAGCAATAATACCTACCTTATATCCAAATCTTTCGAGAGTGCGTGAAATTATTGCAGTCGAAAAGGACGGGTGATCTACATAAGCATCACCAGTCACAAATACAAAGTCACAATAATCCCATCCATATTTTTTTAAATCTTCTTTGTTTATTGGTAGAAAAGCCAAATTATCTACATCCTTCTCTATAGTGTTCCTGCTTCTTTTCTTTCAAGATAATCGTCATAAGTCATAAGTCTATCTATCATTCCTGTTTCAGTAAATTCAATAATTCTATTTGCAATAGTTTGAATTAATTGATGGTCATGAGATGAGAATAGTATAATTTCTTTAAAGTCTATTAAACCATTATTTACTGCTGTTATAGATTCTAGGTCTAAGTGGTTAGTAGGTTGATCAAGTATAAGCACGTTTGAACCTGATAGCATCATTCTTGACAACATACATCTAACTCTTTCTCCTCCAGATAATACTCTAGCTTCCTTGAAAACATCATCTCCAGAGAATAGCATTCTTCCTAAGAAGCCTCTTAAGAAGCTTTCTGATTGCTCTTCAGAAAATTGTCTCATCCAATCTACTAAATTTAATTTACAATCATTAAAGAATTGTGAATTATCCTTAGGGAAATATGATGTTGTTATTGTTTGACCCCATTTATATGTTCCTGAATCAGGCTCTATTTCTCCTGTTATTATTTTGAAGAAAGTAGTTTGTGCTAATTCATTATCACCTATAAACGCTATCTTATCCCCTCTATTAATTCTGAATGATATATTGTTTAATACTTTTATACCATCTATTTCTTTTGTTAAA
The DNA here is from genome assembly GCA_052035585.1 of Bacillota bacterium. Classification (GTDB taxonomy): domain Bacteria; phylum Bacillota; class Clostridia; order Tissierellales; family Sedimentibacteraceae; genus UBA1535. The sequence continues at coordinate 2,456 of JBPOHM010000256.1, read as the reverse complement.
CCCTCTACAGTTAATATTTCATTTCCTACTTCTCTATCCGCCTTAAATCCAACAAATGGATATCTTCTTGATGAAGATGGCATCTCTTCTACAGTTAATTTATCAAGCATTTTTCTTCTTGCAGTAGCCTGCTTAGATTTCGATTTATTAGCAGAGAATCTTTGAATAAAGTTTTGAAGCTCTTTTATCTTCTCTTCATTCTTTCTATTTTGGTCCTTCATCAATTGCTGTATAAGCTGACTTGACTCATACCAGAAATCATAGTTACCAACATACATTTTAATTTTCTTATAGTCAATATCAACTATATGTGTACATACATTATTTAAAAAGTGTCTATCATGGGATACAACTATTACTGTGCCTTCAAAATTAAATAAGAACTCTTCAAGCCATTTAATAGATTGTATATCTAGGTTGTTTGTAGGCTCATCAAGTAAAATAATTCCTGGTTGTCCAAATAAAGCTTGTGCTAATAGCACCTTAACCTTATCTCCACCGTTTAAGTCCTTCATATATGCATATTGTAGGTCAGTACCTATACCAAGACCTTGTAGTAGCTGTGCAGCTTCTGTTTCAGCCTCCCAACCATTCATCTCAGCAAACTCTCCCTCTAGCTCAGACGCCTTTACTCCATCCTCATCACTAAAGTCTTCCTTTGCATATAAAGCATCTTTTTCCTTCATTATTTGATAGAGTCTAGCATTACCCATTATAACTGTTTCCAAAACTTGATATTCATCAAATTGGAAATGATCCTGCTTCAATACTGACATTCTTGTATTATTTGGTATTGATATTTCACCAGTGTAATTATCTATTTCTCCTGATAATATTCTCAAAAATGTTGATTTTCCTGCTCCATTTGCTCCTATAACACCATAGCAGTTTCCTGGAGTGAATTTTAAGTTTACATCGCTAAACAATTTTCCTGTTCCAAATTGCAAGCCTAAATCTGTTATTGTTATCATTTATTTCATCCTTTATTTTTATATATTTTTTTATTTTTTGCTGTCATAATAAAAGGATACATATACTATACTGTATCCTAAATTACTATATATTATACTTATGCACCTATTACACAAGAATATCAGCTCCTAATAGGAGATACAATAATTTTGCATGAGTATGGTGCACATTATCTCATTATTTTTATTAATTATTCAATGCTTATTTCCTTAAAAATGGAGGTAATTCAAAATCAAAAGGATCTTTTTCCTTTGTTTTTACATCATCATCCTTTGGAACGCTTTTTTGCTTATCAGCAAAAACAACCTTATCCTCTTGCTCATGGCCAAACCCCGTAGCAATAACTGTTACCTTTACAGCATCTCCCATCTGCTCTTCAACATTAGCACCAAAGATTATTTCAACCTCTGGATCTGCCGCCTCTTGTATCAATCTTGCTGCTTCATTAACCTCATGAATACCCATGTTGAGTCCACCAGTTATGTTTAATATTACTCCTCTTGCACCATTTATAGAAGTTTCTAGCAATGGACTTTGTACAGCTTGTTTTGCTGCATTTATAGCTCTGTTATCACCTGATGCAAAGCCTATACCCATATGAGCTAAGCCTTGTCCTTGCATAATAGACTTAACATCAGCAAAGTCTAGATTAAGCATAGCTGGAACAGCTATTAAATCAGATATACCTTGTATACCTTGTCTTAAAACGTCATCAGCATAATTAAATGCTTCTACCATTGTTGTCTTTTTATCAGATATTTCTAATAGCTTATCATTTGGAATAATAACTAATGAATCTATATTTTCTTTTAATTTTTTAAGACCAATTTCAGCATTTTTAGCTCTTTTCATTCCTTCAAACATGAAAGGCTTTGTAACTACAGCAACAGTTAATATGCCTTGTGCTTTAGCAATACCTGCTATATATGGAGCCGCTCCCGTTCCTGTTCCACCGCCCATACCAGCAGTAATGAACACCATATCCGCTCCGGCTAATAAGTCTATTAAATCTGCTTTATTTTCCTCAGCAGCTCTTTCACCAATCTCTGGTTTTGCTCCTGCGCCAAGTCCTCCAGTTAATTTTTCTCCTATTTGAAACTTTATTTCAGCTTTAGAACGGTCTAATTGCTGCTTGTCAGTATTTACTGCAATAAAGCTTACTCCCTTTACTCCAGCTTCAATCATTCTGTCAACAGCATTGTTTCCGCCTCCGCCAACTCCAATAACTTTTATATTAGCTAGTCCATCATTTTTCGCATCAAACTCAAACATATATTGTCCTCCAACTAAGGTTTTATCATTTTCTATAAATTTTTGTTATCTTTTGTTACATTTTGTTAGAATTTATAATTTTACATTATTAATAAATATTCAATGGTTAAAAGAAACTCTTATTCTTCTTTTTTATTAAAATTTACAAATGAAACTACGATTTGACTAAGATTTTTATAAATATTATTCCCAAAAGCAAAAATTACTGCTAG
>JBPOHM010000063.1:0-4257 GCA_052035585.1 Bacillota bacterium | reverse complement strand
TGGAAGCTTCCATCAGGTTTTATTTTTAGAGTACTTATATGGGGACTACTAGGTATGGCAATAGCTTTGGCATTTAAATTATTTGAATATGGTACTGTTGCTGTTTTAGAGAAAGGCTTTGTTTTAGGGCAAGGAAATAAAATTATTACTGCTTTTTGTATAAGTACATTTATGAATTTAAGCTTTGGTCCTATAATGATGGCAACTCATAAAATAACAGATAAATTTATAGATTTAAAGTATGAGGCTAAAGCAAAGTCTTCAGGACAAAAAGTAACTGTTATGGATGCTGTAGCTGGAGTAGATTGGAAAGCATTTATAGGCTTTGTAGTTTTCAAAACAGTTCCGTTTTTCTGGATACCAGCACATACAATTGTGTTCCTTCTTCCAGGAGAATTTAGACTAGTAGTTGCAGGACTTTTATCAATTGCATTAGGAGTATTATTAACCTTAGCAAATAGAAAGCCAAAAACTGCAAAATAAATTGATTATATTTAAAGAGCGTACATGTGTACGCTCTTATGCTTTATTTATACTTTTTCAAATCAATTTTCTCATCTAATGGAGTAGTACCTTCTGCCGTTTTTCTATCAACGATATACCATGCTGCAGTAGAATTATGATCACCGAGATTAGTGTATAGCTGTATAATAACCTGATCATTTTCTAGATTTTCAGCAGCCACCATAAGATTAGATATATCCTCACCAGTTTCTTTTTGATAAAAATCTAGTGCCATACTACAAAGCTCGTCATTTGTATAATATGTAGTTTCATTTGTGTTTTCTTTATCTTCATCTATTTGATTCTGTGCATTAGTTTTTTCTGTAGTACAGCTTGTAAAAATAAGCATTGAGCAAATAAATAAAGTAATAATTAATTTAGTTTTCATAATGTTTTTTTCTTTCTTTCTATAAGATTTATCTAATAAAATTAGTAACTGCCCTATCTTCACCCCTTTGAGGGATATTAATTCCTTTTTCCTTTCCAGCTTCTATACATTTTAAGAGCCATGCCATATTTTTACCTAAGACTCTCATTACCTGCATACCTTCTAAGTCCTGCTTAGCATCCTCCGCATTATGTCCATGAACCATATTCCAATATTGTGATGATACAACAGGCATGTTTGATATAGTAAAGTATTTATTTATCACATCAAATGATGCTGTTGTTCCGGCTCTTCTTGCTGAAACTATTGCAGCAGCAGGTTTGTATTGAAGTATTGCACTTCCAGCATAGAACAATCTATCTAGCATAGCAAGTAGTGTTCCATTTGGTGAAGAATAATAAACAGGTGAGCCAACAATAAGTCCATCAATATCCTCACATTTTTCAAGTACTCTGTTTGTTATATCATCATCAAACACACATCTGTTATTTTCACATCTTCTACAAGCAATACATCCTCTTATAGTCTTATTTCCAACGTGAACTATTTCTGTTTCAATATTTTCCTTATTTAATTCCTTTTCAATTTCTGCTAAAGCAGTATAAGTACTTCCATTTTTATTTGGACTTCCATTAATTAATAAAACCTTCATTTTTACATCCCCTTCTTTATATAAAATTAATTATTTTAATACTCAACATCCTTTAAGAATAAAGCATGAGCTGGTGCATTTGGACCTGCCTCTTGTCTTTTCTTCTGATTTAATATATCTTTAATACTTTCTGGCTCTAAAACACCTTTTCCAACCTCAATAAGAGTGCCACAAATTATTCTTACCATATTCCATAAAAATGAATTACCCTTTATTTCTATTTCTATTAAATCATCAGTCTTAGTTATATTTATTGAATAAATAGTCTTGACTGTCGATTTCTTTTTACTTTTTAAGGTAGTAAAGCTTTGAAAATCATGTGTTCCTATTAAATAGCTTGCTGCCTTTTTTATCTTATCAATATTCAAGGCTTCAGCTACAGTATATTCATATTTTCTAGTGAATAGGTTTCTTCTACTCTTATTATTTATCCTATAAATATAGGTTTTAGATAGAGCATTATATCTTGAGTGAAATCTCTCACTACAATCCTTTATTGACTTAACCTGTATGTCCTCAGGTAAATATTTGTAGAGATATTCAGCCATTTTTTCAGTTGTTAAATTACTATTGGTATGAAAATTTGCAGTATAATTTAGAGCATGTACTCCAGCATCAGTTCTTCCACAACCAATTACAGAGATATCTTCACCAGCCATAATCGATAACACACTCTCAAGCTTACCCTGTATAGTCATGTTATTAGATTCATTAGCTTCACCAAGCTTTTGCCAACCCTTATATTTACTTCCGTCATATTCAATAAGCATTTTTATATTTCTCATTTTTATCCTCACATATTATTGTCTTGCTATGTAAGACATAGGTTAATTTAGTTTAACATTTTATTAATTAATTTACAAATAAAATCTTTGTAAATTATGATATCATAAGATTTATAAAATAGTAAATTATTACAAAAAATTAATAAATTGCTCTTTGACATTACGCTATGTTTATGTTATTCTATTTGGAAATTTAGATATTTTTAATATATAATTTACAAAATTCACGCTGCAATTTTAGACTATTTAATAACGTGAATATATCATAGAACGAATAAAAATAAGGAGTATTTGTAAAAATGGCAAAAATTATTCAAGAACCATCAAGAACCTTTGGTGAGTATTTATTAATTCCAAACTTAACTACAAAGGATTGTATTCCTGAAAATGTTAATTTAGAAACGCCACTTGTGCGTTATAGAAAAGGTGAGAAGCCTGAGCTTAGTTTAAAAATTCCTATGGTATCAGCTATTATGCAATCTGTATCTGACAATAATATGGCAGTAGCATTAGCTAAAAACGGAGGAATTTCTTTTATTTACGGCTCACAAACAATAGAAGAGCAGTCAGAAATGGTAAGAAAGGTTAAGAGATACAAGGCAGGCTTTGTAATTAGTGACTCTAACCTAACACCAGAGCATACATTAAAGGATGTTCTAGAGTTAAAGGAGAAAACAGGACACTCTACTATGGCTATTACATATGATGGAACAGCAAGAGGCAAGCTAGCGGGTATCGTGACAAGTAGAGACTATAGAATTACAAGAGATCCACTAGATAAAAAGGTTAAGGATTTCATGACAAAGGCAGAAAATCTTGTAGTTGGAAAAGAAGGTATTAGCTTAAGCGAAGCCAATGATATAATTTGGGAGCATAAGCTTAATTCACTTCCTATAGTAGATAAGGATTTTAATTTATTGTACATGGTATTCAGAAAGGATTATTCTGATGATAAACAGCATCCATTGTCATTGTTAGATAAAAACAAGAGCTATGTAGTAGGTGCAGGTATAAACTCTAGAGATTATGCAGAGAGAGTTCCAGCACTAGTTGAGGCTGGTGCTGATATACTATGTATTGATTCATCTGAAGGCTTTAGCGAATGGCAAAAGGATACTATTACATGGATAAAAAATTATGATAGTAATATAAAGGTTGGAGCAGGTAACGTTGTAGATAAAGAGGGCTTTAGATATTTAGCAGAGGCTGGTGCTGACTTTATCAAAATTGGTATTGGCGGAGGCTCTATATGTATAACTCGTGAGCAAAAGGGTATAGGTAGAGGTCAGGCTTCGGCTGTTCTAGATGTTGCAGCTGCTAGAGATGAGTATTTTAATGAAACTGGAATATATATTCCGATTTGTTCAGACGGTGGTATTGTTCATGATTATCACATAACCTTAGCACTTGCAATGGGAGCAGACTTTGTAATGCTAGGTAGATATTTTGCTAGATTTGATGAAAGCCCTACAGCTAAAATTAAGTATGGTAATGGATATGTTAAGGAGTACTGGGGTGAAGGTGCTAATAGAGCAAGAAACTGGGCAAGATACGATTTAGGAAGCAGCAAAAAAGAGCTTCAATTTGAAGAGGGAGTTGACTCTTATGTACCTTATGCTGGAAAGCTTGATGATGGTTTAAGAATAACTCTACACAAGGTAAAATCAACAATGTGTAACTGTGGATGTAAAACAATTAAGCAATTGCACGAGGAAGCAAGATTGTGCTTAGTATCCTCAACATCAATTACTGAGGGTGGAGCACACGATGTAATACTCAAAAATCAAAATAATGTTTTATAGTTATATAAGACCGGCTGCATTCTGTGCAACCGGTTTTATAATTGCAATTATGTTTTTCGAAAGTAATTGATTTGTTTGTCGAAAATTGGTATAATTAGTTACTTAATATTTTAATGCATCAATGTT
>JBPOHM010000168.1:0-5623 GCA_052035585.1 Bacillota bacterium | reverse complement strand
AGTAATATTGATTTAATTGACTTTTTAAACGTTAAACCTATTGCTTACTTACCATACATCAATCCGAGGAGTATTTATAAGGCTGTGTATGATGCGGATATTCCATATAATAATAAAGAAGTAAAGGAGGAATTATTTCCTGAGTTTAAAAAGATATTGAAAATGGTAGTTCCAAAAGAAATCTATGAGAAAAGAATAAATAAAAATATATTTAAAAAGCATAAAATTAGTTAATAAATTGGGAATGTATTTATTATTTATGGGGGGATTTAATGAGAAAGTTTTTCAAAAAACATAAGCGAGTAGTTGGAGTAATTTTACTAGTTTTAGCCTTAGGTTTTTTTGCATTTTGGGAGTTAATAGGGAGATCAGAGCTTTTATATTCTAATATAGTTGTATTAAATAGTGATGTACTTAAGGGAACAGAAATAACAAAGGATATGTTGAAATATATAAAAATAGATTCTCTTGGAGCTATAAAGAATTGTATAACAGATCAAAATGATATTATTGGACTTGAAGCAAAGCATTTTATTCCTGCAGGAACGCAGCTAGTGTCGAATTATTTTGATATACCTTCATTAGTCTTAAAAGATGATGAAAAAATAATGAACTTGCCAAATGGATGGATTCATTCTTTTCCTGAAACATTGCGAAGAAAGGATAATGTATATATTTATGCTGTAGAACCAATAAAAAATAATACGTATATAAATAACATTAGTACTGATAACAACATAAAGGAAGCAAATTATTTATCTAAAGAAACAAATATAGAACTGAAAAGGATATATATTTTTGCAACTACAGTTGCTCATGTTAAGGATAATTCAAATAAAGAGGTTAGTAGTATGGATGATGATAGACTTGTTGGATCGTCAACCATTAGTAATATTGAGATTGTTGTAAATGATGAGCAATTTGAATTGCTAAGATCTTATGCACAAGAGGGATATACATTTGTACTGATGTACACAAAATAGTATCAGGGGGATTTAAATGAAATTACATGTAATAAGTGATGACATAGAATTAATAAATGAGTTAAAAAATATTGTAGGTATCCAAGTAAAATCAATTGATAAAAGTAAGTTGAATGATAGTGAAGCAGATATTTTAGTAGTAAGCAATGAGATAATAGATATAAAAATGTTATTATCAATAAAAACAATAGAAGCAAAAACATTTTATTTATCTAAAATTAAAGATAATGAAGCATTAGAAAGTATTGATAGTAAACTATTACTATTAAAAAATATTGTTATTGTACCACCAAAGAGAACAGTTCAACAAATACAAGAATTTATACTCAGTAATATTTATAAGGTCGAGACAGAAAATAATGTATTCACATTTTTTGGTGCAGATAGCAAGGTTGGCGTAACGAGCATAGCACAATTAGTATCTACAAATATTGCAAAAAGAAATAGGGATAAAAGTGTGCTATTGTTATTCTTAGATGGACAAACTGGCTTTGATTGGATTGAAGATAAAAGAAATGTCAGTACTTGCTTAGCAGATATTCAAGTTGCATTAAAAAATAATTTCTTAGATAGTAATAGTTTAAAGGATAATTGCCTAAGAGTATTACCTAATCTGTATATGCTAAAGGGAGAAATAAGAATAGATGAGAATGTATGCTATAGCGAGCATGAAATAAATTCTTTAATTAATTTATGTAGAGAAACCTTTGACTTTATTATAATAGATGCTGGAAACACAATGAATTTATCATTAAGAATGACATACTCTGCTTTGATTAATAGTGGTAGTAATAATATGCTAGTTACAGATCAGCTATTAAAATCATATGAAATGTATAAAAAGGGAAAATCACAGATTTTAGATGATTTGAAAATAGAAAAATTTAATATGCTTATTTTAAATAAATATATGCATAATAGCTTGGTATTTAAAAAGGAAGAAATAGTAAATAATTATGATATAGCGGTTCTAACAATTTTACCATACTTAGATTATTATTATCAGGCAGTAGCAGATAAAAACTTATCTCTATTTGAAAATGATAAAGTATATTTAGATGGAATTTTAACAATAGTTAGGTTGATTGAATCTAAAAGAGGAATAAATAAAGAAGAAAAGAAAAGGTCTTGGTTTGATATCTTAAGTAAGTTCAGAACAAAAGTTAGTATATAAGGTCAGAAAGGCAATTATATGGAAGCAAATGATATTATTCAAAAGATAAATACAAGTACAGTTCCAAAAAGAACAAATAGAGAGAAGTATTATCTAAGAGATTTATTAGATGAAGTTAAAAGTGAAGTAAAAAACAATATTAATATAAAAAAAGCTTCATATGTTAAAAAGGATAAGGATAGATTTTTCAGTCTTTGTGATGAGGTTAAATTTTATTTTAATAATTTGAAAATAGGTGTAGATGATTTAGAAAGACAAAGAAAAGCTATAATTGGTTATCCCGATGAAGTTACTTATTACAAGGACAGAATAGAGGAATATTTAAAGTCAAATAATTTGTTGAAGGAGGAATATCCGCCATGGTATTCTAGTTTACCTAATGCAATTTTTCATGAGTTATTTGGATTAGCAGGTGTAGCAGAATGGTATGAAGCTAAAACAGATGCATTAAGGTTCTCTTCTTCAGCAAAAATAATAGGTGAAAATATATATTTTATGATAAATGGTGTAATGACTCTTATGCCACAAAAAATAAGCTCAGATAGACGTGATCAACTAAGAAGAGCGTTACTTTCTAATGATCATAGAGTTAGGTTAGACAATGATGTTCCTGATATTGAAATGTTTTCAGGAGAACGTATTAAGATATTTAATGAAAATGTTACAAGAAAAAATAGTGATTGTATAATTTTTAGGAAGTTCCCAGTTAGAGATTATTCTTTTGAACAACAAATAGCTCTAGAAACCTATCCTAAAGAAATTTTAAATTTTTGTAAGGCAATGGCTAAAATAGGCTACAATATGGCATTTACAGGAGCTGTTCGTACCAGTAAAACTACACAGCTGGCAACATGGTTAAGCTATGAAGACCCTGCTAAGGAGGGTATTATTATTGAAACAAGAGCAGAAATCCCTTTCAAAGAAATTTTGCCAACAGCTCCTATTCTGCCTTTAATAATAGATAATGATGAAAAGCTAGAAAATGTAAGAGCTTCTATAATGCGTTCAGATGCTGATTGGATTATATGTGCAGAAGCACGGTCAGGAACAATGTTTGAAATAGCTTTAAAAGGCGCTAGTGTTGGAACTAGAAGATGTAAGTTCACTGCTCATTTTAATACTCCATTTGACTTTCCATATGAGTTTGCAAAGGAAATAGTGCGAATATATGGTGGAAATGTATATGATGAAGCAATAAATGTAGCTAAAGCATATACTGTAAACCTACATTTTATAAATTATCCAAATAACACATCAAAAAAGAAGCTAGAAGGAATTTATATATTTGAGTATAAAGCTGATACATATGAGATATATATTCATACTATTTGTAAATACGATGTGCTTAAAGATACATGGTCATATAATTATATGATAACAGATGATATGGAGAGAATAGGTAAGGAAGAAAATTATGAAGCTTTTAAAGAAATGTGTTCAGAGTTAAAATTACTAGCTGAAAAATATCCTATGGATAGAGAAATTGCAAAAGCAATAAGACCATTTTATAGCAGAGGGAAATAGTAAAGGCTTATATATTAAATAGGGTAGGGATTATGGAAAAATTAACATTTATAATAAGTATTTTTATATATTTTATAATATTATTTTCAATCTACATTATATTTCAAAAAGGTATTGAGGAATGCTTAAAAGGTTTTTCTAGATATACTTATAGAAGAAAAAAGAGAGCTCCATTATATGAACATATTAGGAGAATTATAATATCAATAGATGATGTGTTTGATGAAAGAGAAATAGAAACAAATATATTTAGTTTTTATATAAAAACAACATTAATATTTGTTGTTATTTTTATAGTTCTTTTAAGATATAGTCTTATGGGAAAATCATTTTTACATGCTACATTGTCATCTCTATTAATAGCTACAATATGCTCTGCAATTCCATATGGAATTTTATTAAATAAGCTATTAATGACTCAAAGTAATAGTAGCAAGGATGCAACAATATTTGTGACAACATTTCTTAACAAATATAGAATATATAACTTTAATATGGTAACAGCAATTGATGCAACGATTTTAGCCTTAGATGAGAGTGTTATAACAAGGAGATATCTCATGAGATTATCAATGAGATTAAAGGAATATCGCTCAGAGAAAGAATTGATAAAAATTCTAGACGAATTCTCATTTGCAGTAAATACTAATTGGATAAAGATGTTGTCAGATGCTATATTTTTCGCAGTTAATTCAAAAATAGATGTAACACTTAGTCTAAATGGCATAATAAAACAGATAAAGCTAATAGATGATATTCAAAATACAGGAAAAAGACTTAATAATGAAGGATTTGCAATGGCAAAATTTCTAGCTCCAGCAATGTTCATAATAATGATATGGGTAAGTATGAAAATGATGGGTATGGGAATAGATGAAATATTATTTAGACAAATAAATGGACAAGGATTAATATTTTTATATTTAATAATAGGATTAGGTTTAGCAAGCTATGCAATAGAATATTTGTACAAGCATAGGAAATATGATTTTTAGGTTGGTGTTGCTATGATAAATTTAAGTATTAATCCATATACATTATTTGCCTTTATGATATTTGCAATATTAGTATTTGAAGGCTTATATCTAATATTTTTTAAAGATAATGCTAGAAAAGATAAAAGATTTGCATTTTCAAATCTAAAACTTGATTTAAGTAAAAGGATAGATAATTCGTCAATAGACTCTGAGTTTGAAAAGCATGGTTTAAAAATATCCTTTAAAAAATATTATAAAGGATATCAAATTATAAGATATATAGCTATATTTATAATGATATTTTACTTGATTATTAAGATTATTCTTTCAACAATATCAACTGCAAACATTATAATAGCCTTTATTTTAGTTGTATTATCAACACCAGTATTAAAGCTTGGTAAAAGGTGGACAGTATTTGGACTAATAATGAAGGTACTAGATAAGGACTTTAAGAAAAAGCAAGATATGGAATTATCAAGTATAGTAATACAGCTACAAAACATAGCTGTATCTCAAGAAAAATCTCCAACAAATTTAAGTAGCATGCTATCAAGAATTGTGGGGTTTTGCAAGTATACAAAAACAGGATTTATTAAAATGATTTCTTTAATAGATCAAGATAGAGAGGAAGAGGCAAAGGAAGCATTTATAGATGAAATTGATACAATACTTGGCAGGGATCTAGCGTATATATTGATACAGCTTGATAAGCTTAATCCTATAAAGGTAGTTGAACAGTTAAATCTACTAGAAGAAAGAATAAGAAACGAAAATTTAACAATAAAAAATAAAAAAGAAGAGTTTAATTCAAATTTAATTTATATGATACCAGTTGTATTATGTTTTGTAATATTATTGAATTTTGTGTTAATGATGTTAAATTCAGCTATAGAGTTTAGCTTGGTTTTTTAACGTAACTTTACATAGGTAGTGTAAAGTAACGTATGAAAACTAGAATTAAA
>JBPOHM010000167.1:0-16561 GCA_052035585.1 Bacillota bacterium | reverse complement strand
TTTAATTCTAGTTTTCATACGTTACTTTACACTACCTATTATAAAAAAATATACTATAACATCAATAGCGCAATTATTATTTGTGCATATTGACATTATAGCATAATTGTTATAAAAAGTGTAATATTTTTTATATTAAACGTTATTTACACATTTTTGACATATACCCTTGAAAGCAACATCATGACTCAATATCTTATAATTAGTCAATAATGCTACCTTATCATCCAACTCATACATATAATCTAAATCTAAATCTGAAAATTCTTGGCATTTCATACATTTAATATGATAATGCTTTTCTAATACATGGTCAAATCTATCTGCTGCATCTGGAACTTGAATTTTTAATATCATCCCATCCTCAGCTAAAGAGTTTAGGTTTCTATATACCGTAGCCTTGCTTATATTTGGATAAGATTTTTCAACATGATTATATACATCATCTGCTGTTGGATGATTACCAAGTTGTTTTATAGCGTTTAATACTAATTGTCCTTGTATAGTATTTCTTTTTTTCATCCCTATACCATGCACCTATTGCATGCTTTTTTTCTTTTGGCTCGGTGCTAATCCTTTCTTCTTTATTTCAACCATATATTATTTAAATAATTTTATATTTTTATGAAAAATATCTCTTTAATAAACCTTCAAAGGCTTTTCCATGTCTTGCTTCATCTTTAGCCATTTCATGAACTGTATCATGGATTGCATCAAGATTTAATTTTTTAGCTAATGTTGCTAATTCCTTCTTACCAGCTGTTGCTCCGTTTTCTGCTGCTACTCTCATTTCAAGATTTTTCTTTGTTGAATTTGTTACAACTTCACCTAATAGCTCTGCGAATTTAGCTGCATGCTCTGCTTCTTCATAAGCTGCTTTTTCCCAGTATAATCCTATTTCAGGATATCCTTCTCTATGAGCTACTCTTGCCATTGCTAAGTACATACCAACTTCTTTACATTCACCTTCAAAATTAGCTCTTAAGCCCATTATAACTTCTTCATCAACACCTTGAGCTATTCCTACAACATGCTCATCAGCCCAAACTAAACCTTCAGTAGCTTGCATAGTAAATTTGTCTGAGCTTGCATGACAAATTGGACATTCTTCTGGTGCATTTTCTCCTTCATGTATGTATCCACAAACTTTACAAATAAATTTTTTCATTTTAAACCTCCAAATAATTTAAATTTTATATTTTTATTTTCAAGGTTAATAAAACCTTGATAATAATTCCTTAATGATAATATATACTATTAAGGAATAAATGTCAATAGTATTTTTAATATTTTTTTATAAATTATTTGCGAGTATATTTTTATTGCTAATTTTCAATAAAAACAGAATTATTAAAGTATAAGTTGTTTATTTAAAAACAAACTTACAAGTAAAGCATAATTTGTTTTCGAGCTTACCTATCATGTAATATTCCTTATTTTCTTCATATCCAAATAGCTTTATTGTTTCATCTAATTTTACTTCTCTATTGTAATTAATATAAAAATCATAAATTTCTTTATCTCTAAAATTACATGGTAAAAAATCATTCGCAATACTACCATAAACTGCATTATTTAAATGTCCGTTTGCATCAAGCTCTGAATAATATACTACTCTTTCACCTAATTCTTTAAGCTTTTCATCATCAAAGCTTATTTTCACACAAGGCTCACAATCAATAGCATATTCACTTATATTTATCTTCTTTAATGAAAAATCCTTTGGTCTTATAATTTTTCGTGTTTCAGGATTAACAATAATCCAAGTACTTGAAATGAGAATACATACTTCATTATTTGAATCTAAAATCTCATAATCACGTAGTACATAACCACTCTCTACACCTTTTTCCCATGTGCGAAAGGTTACTATTTCTCCTACACTTGGCATTCTAAAGAAGCGATAATGATATCTAGCAAGCAAAAATACCTGTTTAGCCTCTACTAATTTATAGTGAGTTAGACCCCTATCTGCATAATCATCACCTGCTATATCTGAAGCATAACCCATTACAGTAGAGAGCTTTATTTTTCTATTAATATCACAGTCTCTAAAAAATATCTCTATTTGCTTATTATAAACTTCATTATCATACCATGTCTTTAGTTCATTCATTTGATTTCTCCAATATACTTTATTTTAATAAATAGATGTCAATTATTTTGCTTTTACCATTTTCAATTTTTATTGTTGTTACTAAATCACCTATTCTTTGTACATGCACTGGTGACCAAATACGTTGATAAGTTTTTATTACATAATCTCCATTAGATTTCTTTTGAATTCCAATTATTGATGCACAATCAATACCCTTTGCTAAATCATTATTAAACTCAACACCATTTTCTTTTAGCTCTTGAATAACCTTATCATCTAACTTTAATTTTAATGCTTTTGAATAATCAATTAAGCTTACATTAATTGTATAATTATCTAATATACTAATATCAGCTCTAAGTCCAATCAAATCATCATACATAGGCAGTGGTATTTCTGTTATGTTATTATCATTAACCTTAAGTATAATAACTCCTTTACAAGCACCACTACCAGTAGAATTAAAATACACTATAAGCTCTTGAATATTGTCATTATCTAAATCCTGAGCTGCTATTTTATCAAAATGAAAACCAATAAATCTAATAGGGATATTAATAGATAGGTCATTAATTTTTATTTCTCGTTCATAAGACTCATATTCTAAAATAGATATATCAGATTGCTTACCATTGAAATTAATTTTTTCATCATAACGACTTATTAAATTCTTATTTACTATTTCATATTTTTCACTAGAGTTTGTAATATCAATGTTAACTTTATCTTCACAAGCACATAGTAAAACTAATAAAAAAAGACCAATAAAAAACAATTTTAAAGCTTTCATTATATATCCTCCAAATATAATAAACTTGATAAATAAAATTATATCTTAATTTTACTTTGCTTCATCAATCCATGTTTATTACAATAAATATATAAATCTCCTCTTTGCATAATAGGAATTCTAAGTTCAGCATTTTGCTCTGGATATAATTTCACTAAATGAACCCTGTCAAATATAACATATGCAACAAATGAAATATAATGCTCTTTTGTCATTTCATGATTAAAGCTTATAAAATAATCATTTTCAATCTGCTCAATTTTCATAGAATGCTTATCATCAATCTCAATAGCCTTTAATGGTTCTAGCCTTCTTCCACAGCATGAAATTTCACCTAAACCTGTTGTAGTAATTATATTACCACAATTAGGACACACATAAAATTTTATTCTTTTCATATTTCCTCCATCAATTTCGTTTATAGATAGTTCACCCTCTAATATTTTTTCAATATTTACACCAAATATATTAGAAAGATCGGAAAGCAGAGAAATATCTGGACATCCTAAACCTCTTTCCCATTTAGAAATAGCCTTATCACTTATGTTCATCTTATTAGCTACTTCTTTTTGTGTCATACCCTTTTCTTTTCGTAAATTATATAAAAGCCTTCCTACCTTAGTACAGTCCATACTTCTCACCTCTTCCATCATTATAAATCACATAATTAATTTTTCCTATAAACGCTCTGTAGAGTTTATAAAATTAAAGTCTTCTAAATAAATCCTTAGCTTTTAGACCATTTTGCTTAATCGTTTGTCTCCAACCAAATTCAGCCATAAGCTTATATAAAAATCTTGGGAAATTTAAAGAAAAATAAACATCCTCTGCTTTAGATTTAGAATTAATATTATCTGCAAAGGACTTAAATATTATACCCATTCTCCCTTTTGGTCCCTTACCTAAAGGTAAACCAGACATTGCAGAGAGGACACCACCACAGCCAATACCAATTCCTTGTCCCCATTTAAAGCCTGCCCTAATACACCAATTTTTAATAATGTTTATTGCCCATTTATTTTGATGTCCTTCATAGAAGCCACAATTAGCTATTGCATATACAGTTATTGACTTATCATTTATATTTTTTGCCACTTCTTCAATCTGACATAAGCAATTTAATAAATGTGATGGAACTCCATCAACATAAAGAGGAAATGAAAATACTAGCACATCACAATTTAATAAACCCTCAATTTCTTCTTTTGTCAATACAGGCTTTTTAAAATTATATTTAATAATCTCATTGTCATTAGATAAGCAGGTTTGTAAATCCTTTAATGCTACTTCAGATGAGCTTTGCTTACTTTTTGGACTTCCGTTTATAAGTGCTATTTTCATATTATTTTACCTTCCAATTCCAAAATATCATTTATAAAATTAACTTGTTTAACAATACCATCGTAATTTAAAGCATTAGCTTTTAATAAATTACTAGCTACGTCCTTTTCTTCTTCTGTTATATCTTCGCCATAAAACCATGCTGACAGCTTGATTACATTGTCGTATCTTCTTTTATGATGCATTTCATTATTACGCATTTTAAAATCAGGATGAATATAAGAAATAGCTCTATCAAAAACATTTTTAACATATGGACTATATCCTCCATATACACACTTGCTAATTACAATTATTTCATCTGATTTTGAGAATAACTCACCAATATTTTTATATGAATCATTAATTACACATTCTGCTGGTGTTTTAATCCAACATCCAAAGCAGCCAATACAATGCTTTATATCATCTTTTTTCTCAATTATTTTTATATCATTAGGTAAATCCTTAAATTCATAGTTATCTAAATCATGAATTAATAGCCTCATAAATTCTCGTTCCTCCAGTTTATATTATATTTATATATTAATACCTTATTTGGTATTAGTCAACTTTATTTCCATTTATATGATTATTTAAAACAAAGGACTATTAGAACAAACCTAATAGCCCTTTTACTAACTATTCCATTTACATATAAAATCAGAAATAAAATCTATAAGTGTAAATAATAAAAATCCTACTACAGATATAACTATTATTCCACCATACATATCTATATAATTAATTCTCGACCAAGCATTGACAATATAATAGCCCATACCATACTTTGTACCATAGCTCTCTACAAAAAACAGTACTGAAACGGCTGTACCTAAAGATATTCTAATACTTGTGAATAAATCAGGTAGCATAGCTGGAAATATTACATGCCTTAATATCTGTAGCTTATTTGCACCAGAGCAAATTAGTATTTGATACATTGTTTCATCAATTTTTAAAACTGCATCTCTTACTGCAACTATAATTTGAAATACCATGATCAAAAACATTATTAATACCTTTGAACCATCTCTCATCCCTAATAATATCATAGCTATTGGTAAAAGCGCTGTTTTTGGTATAGGATAACTAAAATATACAATTGGATTTAATATTTTATTGCATTTTTTTGATACAGCCATTAAAATCCCTACAATTAAACCAATTATAGTAGATAACAATAAGCCCAGTCCTACTCTTTTTAAGCTATAAAATACATGTAGTAATAACCCATTATTAATAATTTTGCCAAAATCCTTATAAACTAACAAAGGATTTGGTACAACATTAGTATTCATTATCAAGGAAGCAGTAAGCCAAAGCAAGTTTATAACTAAGAAGCCTTGTATAAAAATATATGATTTTTTTAACACTCTCATTAGCTTTGCACCTCACTATCATTTCTCAATTGATTATGAAGCTTATTTTTTAAGCTTAAGTAGTTTATATCCTCAGGATTTAGCTTAGCAAAGTATGGATTATCGCACTCATACTTAATTTCTCCCATATGTGCACCCATAACAATTATTCTAGTTCCAATATATAGAGCCTCTTCAATATTATGTGTAACTAATATAGTCACAGGCTTACTTTTTTCCCATATCTTTAAAAATAATTCCCAAGCTTCCTCTCTAGTTATAGCATCAAGAGCAGAAAAGGGCTCATCCATCAATAATAAATCTGGTCTTTGTATAAAAGCCTGTGCAATTGAAGCACGCTTAGCTTGTCCTCCACTTATCTGACCTGGATACTTTTTCAATATATCCTTAATTCCTAAAGCTTCATAAATGCTCTCGATATCGATTATATCATCAGGGCTAATTTTTTTTTTTCTAATATTAAGAGGCAAAATAGTATTTGCCTCTATTGTCTTCCAAGGTAGCAAAGCACATTTTTGTGGTATTATCCCTATTCTATGCTTTTTACAGTTTAAATTTTCATCTATTCCATCACTTACATAGCTTATATTTCCACCATGGCTATCAAATACACCAGAAAGAGTGTTAATTAATGTTGATTTTCCACATCCTGATGGTCCTAATATAGCCAAGGTTTCACCCTTATTCACACTCAATGATAAATTGCAAATAACAGGAAAGCTATTCTTTTTTGTTTTATATTCTACATATAGATTTTTTAGAACAATACCATCATTCATGTTTTCCTCCGTCATACATGATGTTAAATCAAATTAATTTTATTATTTATTTACATCAAATGTCATTTGTTCATATGTCAAGGTATCTTGGCATAATCCTCTACTTACTGCCCATTTAATTGCTGTTTCTACATCTTCTCTTGGTGGTAAAATACTTGTTCTAAATACTGTTGTATCAAGCTTTCCTATCATTTCCTCTGGATATCCAACAGCCTTTATAACTATCTCATCATACTCATTAATATCAGTTTTGTTTATATACTCTACAACTTCATTATATGCCTTATATAAGTTTGCAATAGTGTCTGATTTTTCATCTAATGCAGCTTTTGTAAAAGCAGAAACAGCTGGATATAAACCAAACTTATTTGCACTACCAAGCGGCTTTGCTCCATCCTTAATTGCCAAGGTTGAAAAAGGCTCAGGTAATAATCCTAAATCTATTTTATCGTTACGAAGTAGCTCTAATCTATCTGGAATTCTTGGAACTATTTCCTTAACAACATAATTGTCTTCCATATTGTTTTTTTCTAATATTAAGCTTAATGTATAATCAATTAGAGTGTTTTCAGATATTGCAATACTTTTACCCTTTATATCATCCATTGACTCAATTCCTGTGTTTGGACCAGCAACTAATATGTAGTCCCCATCTGTTATACCAGTAATTTTAACATCAAAGCCTGCATTTTGATACATACAAACTCCAATATAATCAGTCAATACTCCATCAATCTCACCAGCTTGTAAAGCGGCATCTCTATCCTTAGCAGAAGTAAATACCTCTAATTGTAAATCAATATTGTATTTATCAGCTATACCCTTTTCATTAATCATAACATAAGGGATTACATCCGTTGATGACATCATTCCTATTTTTATAACTGTTTTTTCTTTATTTATATTATTATCTGAATTAGCTTTATTAGCATTACATCCTGTAAATAACATCATTATTATAACTAAAACTATTAAAATTTTACTAAGTCTATTCATTTTCTGTCTTACCTTCCCATCTTATATAAGTATTGTTATTAATTTTTAAACTATCTAATGCTTTTCCAACTACAAAGTTTATTAAATCATCCATAGTTTTAGGAAAATTATAAAAACCTGGTGTTGCTTGTAGAATTGTCACCCCTATATTAGATAATTTCAACATATTTTCTAAGTGTATAGAGGATAAAGGAGTTTCTCTTGGCACTAACACAAGATTCTTACGCTCCTTAATCATAACATCAGCACTTCTTGTTAAAAGTGTTTTTGTTATACCATGAGATATTTCAGCTAGAGTTGACATTGAGCATGGAATAATTATCATTTTTTCTACATCAAATGAACCACTGGCTATAGGAGAAAATAAATTATTATTATCCTCCAAATGAATACGAGTATTTATTTTTTTCCAAGCTTCAATCTGAGCTTCAAGCTCTACACCTGTCTCATAATTAAGTACTTTTTTTCCTTGTTCAGAAGCTACAACATAAATACAAATATCTTCATTAACTAGATTTTCCATAAGTCTTAGAAAATATATACTTCCACTAGCCCCTGTTAAACCAACTATTATTTTTTTCATAATAAGCTCCTAAAAAATAATATCTAACAGCCCAAAAGCTAAAAATGTCAAGCTTACTAATTGATTTATGCTATATGAAGCTATATTAACATTTGCAAGATTTGTTGGTGAAACTAATTTATATTGAATTGTCAATAATATAGAAATTATTAACACCCCAACGAAATATATTAGTCCAAGCTCCTGAGCAAGTATTCCAAGAGCTATTAAAAATATTACTGTTAATACATGAAATAGCATTGCAATTAACAAAGCATTTTTTACTCCGAATTGTACAGCCATTGAGTGTAGATTATTAGCCTTATCAAAATCATAATCCTGTGAGCCATAGATTATATCAAAGCCTGCAACCCATAGTGTATTTGCAGCTCCCATAACTAATGGTATCCAAGTTATTTCACCTGTTATAGCAAGCCAAGCTCCTACTGGTGCACAAGCACAGGTAACTCCTAATACTAAGTGACATAAAAATGTAAATCTCTTAGTGTATGAGTAAATTATCATTAAAAACAAGGCAACCGGTGATAATATTAAGCAAATCATATTTAGCTTATATGCACCAAAAAGCATTATTAAAAAGCATATTGCTGTAAAGATAACTATTTCCTTCTTGTTCATTTCACCCTTTGGCACTTGTCTATTTGCTGTTCTTGGGTTTTTTGCATCTATTTCTGCATCAATAACTCTGTTAATAGCATTAGCTCCTGTTCTAGCTCCTAAAAAGCAAACTAAAATCCAAAATAATGTAGAAAACTTAGGAAATCCATTTGCAGCTAGTAGCATAGAAACTAAAGCAAAGCCTAGAGAAAATATAGTATGTGAAAACATAACTAATTTTCCATAGCTTCTTATTTTATTATAGATTTTAGTCAATACCGTACTCATTCCATCTCCTGTCAACACGCTCTTTAATGTCATCGGACATATTAATATCTTCTGGCCAATCTCGTGTTAAACCTTCCTCTTTAAGTTTTTTTGTTGCATCTACACCTATCTTATTTTCATAAAACACTAAATCTCTACTTGCATCAATATTATTAAAAAACTTCCACATTGCATATGATAAATTATTGATATCTACATCATGGTCAAATGCTAGCACAAATTTATCATCATTATTTTTCATATACTCTTCAAGAGTATCCTTAGCCTGCCATGCTCTTTCTTTTTTTACAGTAATTAATTTATATGTAGGTGCTTTATCGGTTTTATTTTTATCACTAGTTGTTAAACTAGAAGTCGCATCTACTCCAAGTCTAGTTCCATACAATGGCAAATTAGATGAATGATCAAGTGCATCAAGTGGTCCTTCTGATAAAAACAATCTATCCTTTCCACTAACATTTTTAAGTACTGCATCTAAAACCTCTTTAGGGCTTTGAGCATTAACTGTTTCATCAACCACTACTATTAACTTTGTATACATCATCTGTCCCATACCCCATATAGAATTCATAACCTTTCTAGCACATCCTGGATAAGAATTTCTAACTGATATTATAGCACAGTTATGAAACACTCCTTCTAATGGTAAGTTTAAATCCACCATCTCAGGTATTTGAAGCTTAAGTATAGGTAAAAATATTCTTTCAGTAACCTTTGCCATATAGCAATCCTCCATAGGAGGCTTACCAACAACTGTTGCAGGATAAACTGCATTTTTCTTATGAGTTATACAGGTTACATGAAATCTAGGATAATAATCAGCAAGTGAATAATAGCCTGTGTGATCTCCGAAAGGTCCTTCTAATACCAAATCCTCTGCTGGGTCAACATAACCTTCAAGTATTATTTCAGCATCAGCAGGTACATAGATATCATTTGTTATACATTTTACCATCTTAACATTTTTCCTTCTAAGCCACCCTGCGAGCATCATCTCATCTATCTCTCTTGGTAATGGTGCAGTTGCCGAATATGTAATAGCAGGATCACAGCCTAAAGCCACTGAAACAGGCATTTTCTTGTTAGCCTTTATATAGCTTGAGTATATATTTGTTCCATCCTTATGCTTATGCCAATGCATGCCTGTACTAGTTTTATCTAGAATTTGCATACGATACATACCAACATTTTGCTTCTTAGAATTATACTCCTTAGTAAAAACAAGAGGTAATGTTATAAATCTTTCAGCATCCTGTGGCCAGCATTTTAAAACAGGCAAAGTATCTAAATCAACATTATGCTCGATAACCTCTTGGCACGAGCCTCTTCCCCATTTTTTTAATGGAAATACATATAATAACCTTAATAGCATTGGTATACTTTTAACTAACCTTTTTATAGATAAATAATTTGATAAGTCCAAATATTTAGCAATTTTTTCTCCTATTTCATCTAACGTTAAAGCACCAAGAGCTAAGCTCATACGCTCATAGGTTCCCATAGCATTAATTAAAACAGGATATTTTGAATTAACTACGTTCTCAAACAACAAAGCTGGACCATAATCCTTAGATACACGATCAGTAATCTCTGTAATCTCTAAATTAGCAGAAACCTCAGCCTTTACTCTCTTCAATTCTCCTCTTTTGTCAAGCTCTTTTATAAAGTGCTGTAAATCCTTATAAGCCATCTCACACTTCCTCTCTAAAAATAAAACCAATATATTATAACATATCTGAAATTTCCAAGCAACTAATATAAATTATTGTTTTATGACTTAAATCATTTTAAATACATAATAAATTAAATAAAAATATTTTTGTTAAAATTAGGAACTTTATTTAAATAACTACGTCTATATTATCGTGAAGAATGCATTTCGGAGGTATTGATGAAAAAGACTAATTTATTATTACTTGTAATTTCATTGCTCATTGTGCTAATTGCATGTACAACAGTTGAATCAGTTGATAAACCTGCACAATTAGAATATATGTTTATTGGAAAGGTTATTAAAATTTATGATAAAAGTATTCTTATTGCAGATGCTGGAAATGAAGTAAAATCAGGTGATTTATATATGATATCAGCTGAACTTAACTATGATAAAGAGAAAATTCAACCAGGTGCAATAATTGAAATTGAATATGATGGAGCTATTTTAGAAAGCTATCCTGCACAATTTAGCAATATAAAAAGTATTCGATTTATAGAAAAACAAGACGATATGGTTGGATTTTATGAAAAAGTTTTTGATAAGCTTTGGGAAACAGATAATGGTTTAAATACAAACATTGAGGTTTTAGCATTAGATTTATCAAAGACAACAAATTTAAGTGATTCTGAAAAAAGTGCATTAATTTATATATTAGGAAATAAATACAATATAGCTACTGTATCAGGAACCTTTGAAGAATTAAGAGATGCTGGGTATATAGATAAAGATTTACTTGAATTTAAAAATGGAATTTTATTTAGCTTTGAAGTTACTAAGCAAAAAGAAAACAGCTTTATGTTTAATGCAGAAAAATGGAGAAGTGGTGACGGTGCATATTTCTTCAAGGACTGTAAAGCAAAGAAAGTAAACGGTATATGGGATTATGAAATTGGCTCAGAGGCTATATCATAAATATAATTAAAAAGGACGTCTCTCCTCCATTTGTAGCTATTGTCATCATTATTATAAATTTGATGACAATAGTATTTTTTTATGTTAAAATGTATTTTGTTTACTATAATGGATATATTTTAAGGAGATAAATAAATGAAAAAAACTTATACATATAAAATGATATTATGTGCTTTGTTTGCAGCTTTGACTGCTATTCTATCGCAAATTGCAATACCGATTGGTCCAGTACCAATCAACTTAGCTACATTTGTAGTATTCTGTGCTGCTGCACTTTTAGGCTCAAAGCTTGGAGCCTTAAGCTTAATAATATGGGCTTTGCTTGGAATTGTTGGAACACCAGTGTTTTCTATGTATAGAAGCGGTTTAGGTGCATTAATGGGACCAACAGGTGGTTATATTATTGGATACATACCTGCAGCATTTATAACTGGTCTTCTTATTGAAAAGCTTAATAAAGAAAATAAAATATTTATATATCCAGTTGCCATGCTAACTGGTATGTTAACATACTTCATTTTAGGAACAGCATGGTTTATGTATTCAACAAGCACAGGACTTTGGGATGCACTAATGATATGTGTAATTCCATTTCTTCCTGGAGAATTTATTAAGATACTTGCTGCTACATTAATTTCTAAGCGTATTAGACCTATGCTACAAAGGAAGCTTTAACTCTGGTGTAAGCTTTAGAATTTCAATCATATGACCTATATTACCTTCACCAGCAAAGGTATTCATATCAAAAAAGTTCTCATTAAAGTCTAACCAATATAAAGGATGTTTTTCTGGTACTAGATTAACATCCTTATTTAATACTCCAAAATAAACCTCCATACGAATATTATGCATATGCCAAATAAAATCCATAAATGGCTTAAGCTCAGTATCAAGCTTAGTAATACCTGTTTCTTCATAAAGCTCACGATAGGCAGCATCTAAGGAGTTTTCATCTTCATCTAATTTTCCACCAACAAAATTATATAAACCCTTATATGGATCATTCATTCTCTTACAAAATAAAAGCTTTGTTTTTTCTTTATTTATAATTATTATGCAATTAACCTTTTTCATTAGTCCTCCGCCAAGCTTTATAGACAAATTTTATTCAATAATTTGCTTATTATATATGTACAATCATCAATTCTATCTTCCCTACTTCTCCAGCTTTCTGATAATGGAAATGAAATATTATCTTTAGCTTTTGCTCCTAAATCCCATTTACCATCTTCATTCTTATGTTCATTTAGCCAATTCACAACAAAATCTAACTTATATAAGTTATTTTTATATCTGCTTAAAAGCTCAATAAGTCTTAAATATCTAGTAGTATCCTTTGATTCAAATACTTCTGGTAACTTATATGCTGGTCTATCAATCATCATATAATATATTCCATTTTCATAATTAAAAACATAGTCAAATACTAATTTTTCTGATTCAATATCTAAGCAATCTGCAACTAGAGAGACTTGATAGAAATTAACAAAATTTATGAGTCTGTCACCCCATCCCTTTTGTGGAAAAGCTTCATTAAATGCTTTTACATAATCTTGATATGAGTATTTTCCACTTTTAAAGGCAGACGAAATTATGTATGCCCAAGTCTTCGCAACATTATTTGCAATTTCTACATCATTTGTAAATCTTCTAATCCATGTTGAAATAATCAAGTCCATGAATAAATCCCAATTATGAGTCTTTTCACGTCTATCAGGTGTTTTGAACTTACCCTCTAAGCAATTTATCATATATTCTACTACTTTTTGAATACAATCATCATTAATAGTATATCCTAAAATTTCTAATCTTCTCAAAGCCTGCTCCGTAGTAATTGGAAACTTATTAGGCTCTGAAAGAGTATGAAAATATCCCCAAGAACCATCTTTCTTTTGTAAATCAATTATCTCTTTAGCCCATTTCGAATTTTTATACATAAACAATTCTCCATTTTAAATTACTTATTTTACTATAGCTCCATATTTTGTTGAGCCTCTTGCTCCACCACCATAAAACTCATTAAATCCGAGTTTCTCAAGTTCCTTTGAAAACATCCTTTCCTTTGCTACAACTCTTTTTCTAGCAACTCGTAATGCTTCATTAATAACTTCATTAGTCAAGTAAGAATGCTCTGCATAAGGTCTTAGAGAATTCATAAACGCTGACTTCATATTAGGAGTCTTAAACATTGGATCAAAGTAAACAACATCAATGCTATTATCTTCTAATGATTTTAAATAGTCATTATAATTAGCATTGATAACTCTAATACGTTTCATAATGCTCTTCATTTCTTCAGTAGCTTCTTTATAATTTTGCAAGCCATCTTGAGTTAAATAAGCTATATATTTATTTGCTTCTGTTCCAATTACTTTTCCATTTTCACCTATATATGCTGCTACAACCAAAGCATCTGCTGCAAATCCCAAGGTACAATCAAGAACACTATCCCCTTCTTGTAAATCCATAGCTTTTATAATGGGATCAATCTCTCCATTTAGCATAGATTTTATTTTAATAATTGACATATTTGGATGCCAAAACAATTCTTCATTGCCATCTGTTATAACTATTTTATCCTTTTTTACTACCAAGAAGTGTGTGCATTCATTTTCTTTTAGCATTTGCAAAATACTATCATTTTTCCTATCAACATATGATAAGTCTAGCTTGTCTTTTATTTCTTCAACCTTAATTAATTGACTTTCACTTGGTTTTTTAGTAGTTGTTAATTTTATAGTTTTTAACATCAAATTTCTCCATTTGACAAAAATTAAAATTCATTTTTTAAGCTTCTTGTAAATAGCTCATTTAATACATCCTTTGGACTCTTGTTATTATATAGAATTTCATATACAGCCTTGCAAATTGGTAGTTCTACACCAAAGGTTTCACCTAGCTTTAATAAAGCCTTTACTGTATAATAGCCTTCTGCTAGTTTCTCATATTTTTCGCCTTTGATGAACATTTCACCATATTTTCTGTTATTACTAAACTCTGAGAAAACTGTAGCTTCATAATCTCCAAGATGGCACAATCCATATGCAGATAGCTCATTTCCACCCATTGCAGTAATTAATCTAGCAATTTCTCTTGTTCCTCTTGACATAAGTGCCCCCTTAAGAGTAGATAATTTTGCACCATCTAGCATACCTGCAGCTATACCTATAACATTTTTAGCAGCAGCGCCTATTTCATTACCAATTAAATCTTGACCATAATAAAATCTTATAAGTTCACTTGAAAATTCATTAACTAGCTTTTCTTTTACTGCATCATTTTCACTATCGATAACCATACAATTAGGAATTTCACGATAAAATTCCTGCACATGTCCTGGTCCTAGCCATACTGCAACTGAGTTTGAAGCATCTAGATTATCCTTAACAATTTGGGATAGTCTTCTTCCAGTAGATATTTCAATACCTTTCATGCAAAGAACTATTATTTTTTCTTTTAAATAGAGATTTTTTAGTTCCTCCATTAAAGCTTGAAGACCTTGAGAATTTATTGAAATAACAATTACATCTGAATTCTTTACTGCTTCTATATTAGTAGATAAATTTAAAGTATCAGATAATTCTATAAACTCATTTTTTCTTTCGGTTAAAAATCTCTTCATATGTTCAGAATTTTCACGTCCATATAAAGTTACATTATGATTAATTCTATCTAGGTACCATGCAATAAATGAACCCCAACGTCCACATCCTATTACTGTTATATTCATTGTATTTCTCCTTACATAAGTTTTCTAAGCTTGTGATAAAAGTGGAAGCATAAGCTTATACTTAGCAAATATATTTTCTTTACTTTCAAGTACAAATAATGTTCTATCATCCTCTTCAAAGGTTTTTATAATGCAATCACTCGTATCATTTGGTGTAAAACCAAATACAATATTCTTGCAATCTTCTTTTATTATGACTGATAAGATTTCATCCATAGATTTATTCTCATCACAATAAATATCAAAGCATGTAGTAGCTTCTTTGTCATATTCTACAATAACAACTGCATCAATATCCTCTAGATAATAAATACAGTCTTTCATAAATGATGAACAATAAAACATTAAGAGCCCGTAATTATTTAACATAGGTAGCATAGAAAAAGGATTTGATTTTTTATAATAATTTTTTAATAATTTTATATCAATATCATTTGTCATATCTAGCTTTCTAATCTTGCCTATTGTTGGAGCCACTTCTTTACTATATTGATATTCTACTTCTTTTATAAATCCAAACTTTGGATAAAAATCAAGAACAGAATCGTTAGCAAATAAATAAATTGCATCACATTTTTCCTTCCAATCCTGCAGCACTTTATCCATAAGTATGTGTGCAAGCCCTTTTTTTCTATACTCGCTATCAGTCATTACTGTTCCAATTTGTATATATCTTTTTAATTTTCCTTGTAAACTAGTATCTATTATATTTACTGATACATTAGCTACAACCTTATTATTATGTATTAATACATGAGGAATATACTTATCCTGCCAATATCCATCCTGATACCATTTTTCAAAGGATAAACCAAAGGTTTCCTTTGCTAAGTCATTAAAGCTTTGTCTTATACTTAAGTTATCTTTAACATCATCACAGTATATATACTCGATGCCATTTATTAATAATTTTTCAATCATAATTTATACCTTTCCTTTATTATTTGTGCAACTTCAGCTGGTTCCATTGATGTATTATTTATTTTTATGTAATTTTCTTTTGCTATTTCACCATCATAAGAATTTAATCTATATTTATCTTCAATCTTCTTAAAAATTTGCTCTGATTTTTCTATATCTCTTTTCGAAGGCTTGTTTAAAAGTCTGTTTTCTATTTTATTACGTTCAATTCTTAAATCATAATCAGCTTCTAGTTCTATGAAATATACCTCAGCACCTCTTGATTTAAAGAGGCTTTCAAGATTATTAACATAATCCCAATCAGATTGGCTATCTAATGCCCACATATATGTAAATATCATACCATACTCATTACTTTTTGAAAAAGCATCAACACATATCTTTACTCAACTTCATTATTTCATCATCTGTCATAGCATTGCCAGTGTCACTTACATTAACATTCATT
>JBPOHM010000157.1:0-1504 GCA_052035585.1 Bacillota bacterium | reverse complement strand
CGGGGGAGGTGCGCGCGGATCATCCGGCACATCTTCGCCACCTTGCCGATGTTAATCAATAATTCCAGCACTGTATATAGTAGCTATTTTATGATCATTATCTGAAATTTTATACTCTATATTCTTTGCAAAATCAACAACTTCTCTTTCATAGCTACAATTGTATCCATCCATAAAAAATCTTAATCGATTTTTATGTGATATAACTAAAAACTCATTTTTATTATTTTGTAGTATATCGCTTATCTCTTCAAAGCTTCCATATGTTATAACTAAATCAATATTCTTATTGCTCTTTTCATATGCTATTTCAATATCTGTTAATAAAGGTTTGAGTGATGTATCAGCAAGTATATTAATTTCATCCTTTGTTGTACTATTTACACATGAAGTAAATGCTGTAGCGATAATTATTATAATTAAAAATAAAATCAACTTATTTCTCTTTTTCATTAGTTAACCTCATAGTTTTTATTAATTAAATTTCTTTAAATAATCTTGCGTTCCAAAAGGTCATTCCTTTTCTTTTAATATAAAAATTAAATATACTTTCGTAATCCTTTGTTGCTGTACTTAATACTATATGTGTTATTTTCTCGTCTTTAAGTACATTCTCTATATAATTGAACAGCATTGAACCAATACCACAATTTCTATATTTAGGATCTTTTTATCCTTAATATCACTTAAGGTCTCATAATTTGATTGTCCTTTAGCTATAATTAAGTCAGCTTCATCGAACTCTCTAATAAATTCGTTTGAACAAAGACTAAATATTGTTCCCTGTGCATCAGAGCCATTATCTATAACTCTAACCAAATCTGTTATCTTTACTTCTATAGCATCCTTCTTTATTGCATCATTTACTATAGGATCCTTTTTAACTACATATATGTAATCTTTTCTTTTGGTAACTCATTTATTAATAGCTTATCAAAAACTATTTCACCAGAATTATCAGCTAAGAAAAGTATCTTTTTACTTTCGTTAGCATAGTTTAATAATTCTTGAGCTGTGCTTCCGTAAATTTCTTCATTTAAGCAGTTTTTTATAGTATTTTTTATTTGCTCGTCACTTATATTGTCATGTGCACTAAAATCAATTATATTACCTGCTATGGCTAATCTACAAGCAGTATCTATAGGAGATACACTATCCTTTACTAGCTGCTCTAAATGTAATTCCTTGCATATATCTTCAGCTAGTATATTACAGTCTTCTTTTATTTTTTCATAAGGATCAATAATATTTAATTCTTCATTAATACTTTTGTTAATTATTCTACCTAAATAAGGTGCTGATTCTTCTAAATTAATTTCATTAAATTGCTTAAATAGTTTTTTTATAATTTTTTCTTGTAGGTCCTTATCATTTGTGCTCATCGTTGAAGATTTAATAATTTGCTTAGTCATACAAATTATGCATTCATAGGTTAATTTCATAATATCTCCTATTTTTTTATTTAAATATCTAAACGTATATATAATATTTAATTATATCAGAA
>JBPOHM010000139.1:0-3132 GCA_052035585.1 Bacillota bacterium | reverse complement strand
TCCACATTTTTGAAGCTCATATTTGATACTGTATCATATAATTGCTTCATCTCTTTAAATACCCACCTAACCTCTTCCTTGTCCTCTACAAAAGGAGCTACAGTCATGAGTCCAACTATTTTAATGTTTTCAAATCCCTCAATAGATTTTAAGAAATCAATTAGATTTTCTTTCTTTATTCCAAACTTACTTTCTTCCTCAGCGATATTTAGCTCTACTAAAACATCTGTAACTAAATCATTTTGCTTTGAACGTTTATCAATCTCCTCAGCCAATGATATTGACTCTAGAGAATGTATGAGCTTTACCTTACCAATTATATATTTTACCTTATTTGTTTGTAAATGTCCAATAATATGCCAATTAATATCAAAATTTTTTAAGCTTTCATATTTTTTATTAAATTCTTGAACTCTATTTTCACCAAAATTATTTAAGCCTGCTTCATATGCTTTTAAAGCTCTGTCACTATCAACTGTTTTTGTAACAGCAATCACAGTTATATCTTCTAAGTCTTTACCTATCTTTTTAGCTGATGCTTCTACATTTTTTAATATATCTGCAATATTTTGTGCTACGTTCATAAGAAACAATCCTTTCAATCTAATCAACTATCTGTCCTTCATAAACCTCATCAGGCTCTAAAATAAGCTTGTCAAATACCTTAACAGTATAATATGCCTTGTCATTGACGGTTATCCATCCTCTTTTACCTTCTTGAGTTCCTTCACCTTGTGAAGCTATATAATATTTATCATTACTACCTATTATCTCTAAAGGTAAAAACTTTATTATATTACTAACATCCTTAATATAAACACCTTTAATTCCGTCCTTTTCAAAAACAGCTCTTTTATCTATCTTTATCCCTTGATAAAGATTCTTTACAAGCGAAGCCTTTATTACTCTTTTATTATATACCTTATAGAAAAAATCGTCAAACCTTAATATTAAAACAGATTCATCATTTCCAGAATTAATTTTCCCTATATATCCATATACTATTTTATCAGAACCATCAAACTTTACTCTAATATATTTACCTTCTTCATACGATGCCATATCCACATTGTTTACAAGACATACCATATAGTATTCAAAATTATCAATTACCTTTAAAAGCCTATCCCCAACATTGGCAGAGCTAATATTAGAAGTATTAACAATAGTTTCTTCAAGGTTCTGTAGTTTGCTTGGCATTATATTTGTAATTTCATCATATTTAAAGCTATTTTCTAAACCATCAAAAATATATGTAATAAAACCAGATTTTGAAGAATAGACTTTTTTATTCTCTATACCTTCTATATCTACTAAATGTGCTCCACTACTAACCTTTTGCCCTTCGTTGTAGTGAAATTTTATACTACCAGATACATCAGAGCTAATAACTTCCTCATCCTTTATAATTACTCCAGTTACATTGATAGTTTCTTCCAACTCATCAATTTCTAGAATATCTATCTTAATATCATGGTAATACTTAATTAGCAGATTTATTAAGACAGCTAAAAATATTATAATTATAATAAAATTTCTAATACGAAATCTTTTTTTTGACATCACAAACACCATCTTCGCCTAAACTAAGCCTATTATAACATATTCCTAGATAATGTTGCAAGATTAATATTTAAAAATAAATAGAACAAGATTTGACATATAAAAAAATAAAGATGCCATATATCACATCTGGCACCTTTTTATAATAAAAGAGGTGCCAATGTCACATTTATGTATGACTATGACACCAATTTTATTATATTATTATAAATATTATACTACCACTACCATCATTAACAATCTTTTCAATTGTTCTCTTTATTTTCTTTCTTGCATTTTCAGGCATTGCAGTTAGCTTTCCTTCTAGCTGTTCCTCAACTAAATTGTATAGTGTTTTACCAAATATTTCAGCATTCCATATATTAGCAGGATCCTCGTCTGTGCTGCTCATAATGTATTTGATGAAATCCTCACTCTGAGATTTGCTTCCTATAATTGGTGATAATTCAGTATTCAAATCTGCATTTATGATATGAAGCGAAGGTGAATTTGCCTTAATCTTGATTCCATAACGGCCACCCTCTTTAAATAGCTCTGGTGTCTGAATTACCATATCATCTATACATGGCTTAACAAATCCATACCCCTTAGTTCTAGCTTCATTTACAGCTACAGCAACTCTGTCATATTCCTTCTTAGACTTAGACAATTCCTCAATAAGCTTTAATATTTGATGCTCGCCCTCTATTTCAACACCAGCGATATCACTTATTACTCTATAGTATTGTGCATTATCAATATCAACCTTAACATTAATACTTCCAGTTCCAAGCTCTATACCCTTAACAAAGAATTCTTGAATAAGCTCTTTTCCTGTTCCGAATACCTCTTCAGCATCAAAGTCACTAATTTTATAGCATTTATCTATATCCTCTCTTAAGGTATTAATAAAGCTACTCTTCAAAGGATGCTCAATGCTCAAACCATCAAACCATCTTGGCAAATCAATATTAATTTCTCTGATAGGGAACTCATAGAGCACTTTACCAATCAATTCGTCAACATCACTTTCTTTTAAATTCAAACAATCTACAAGCTGTACTGGAGCATCATATTTACTATTTAATTGCTTAGCCAATTCTATAGTGTTTTCATTATGTGGATTAGTAGTATTTAAAATAATTACAAAAGGCTTATTAATCTCTTTTAATTCTTTTACGACTCTTTCTTCAGCCATTATATAATTATCTCTGCTTATATCAGTTATACTTCCATCTGTTGTTACTAAAATTCCTATAGTTGAATGTTCCTTTATTACCTTTCTTGTTCCTATCTCTGCAGCCTCTACAAACGGTATTTGCTTGTCACTCCAAGGGGTATTTACAAGTCTTGGGTGTTCGTCTTCAATATGTCCTAAAGCACCTGGTATCATATATCCAACGCAGTCAATCAATCTTAAATATGTATTAACATTATCCCTTAATGTAACCTTAACTGCATTTCCTGGAACAAATTTAGGCTCAGTAGTTGTTATAGTCTTTCCTGTACCACTTTGAGGCATCTCATCTTTTGCTCTTTCACGCACATATTCATCCTCAATGTTTGGCAACATCATTAGCTCGGAAAACT
>JBPOHM010000148.1:0-3298 GCA_052035585.1 Bacillota bacterium | reverse complement strand
CTGAAAGAAAGCTTAAAGAAGGTGACAAGGTATCCTTTGAAGTAGAAGATACTCCAAAAGGTCCTAATGCTGTTAATATTAAACTTCTAAAAGAGTAATCTTTTTAAGATTTAATAAGCATAGAGAGAAGGTAGAAATACCTTCTCTCTTTTATTAATTACTTAAGTTTTAGGTAAAGGGAATAAATGTTGTGTTTTGTATTATTGCAATAGATAAATCATCATATTTGTTGTATAATTGCGCCGTTTACTTACTAAATGTAAGAAACTGTTCTTTAACAATGTAAAGTTTTTAAAACAATAGACATCTATTAAAAAGGAGAAGAAGATGAATAAGAAAAACTTGCTTTTAGCAATGCTTTTGTTATTACTAACAAGTTGTAACCAACTAAATACTACTACACCTGTACCAATAGCTACAAGTAAAATAGCAGATACCCCTACTCCACAGCCGCAAGGATATGTAACATTGTGGTTTGATGATGAATTCATCTCTACATATGAAATAGTATATCCTGAATTGGAAAAGCGTGGATGGAAAGGTGTCCTTGCTGTAATCTCTGATAGAGAAAAAGCTCAGGAAAACTCAGTTCTGTCATGGAACCAAGTAGATGAACTTGAACAGAAAGGATGGGAGATTTCTAGTCATTCAAAAACTCGTTCTAGATTAAATGAAATAAAGTCAGAGCATGTTTTAAGAGAGGAAATTGTAGCTTCCAAACAAGAATTAGAAGATAGAGGTTATTCTATATCTTCCTTTACATTTCCATACGGTCAAAATGGTTTGGATTTTGGTCAAAAGCTAATTAGTTCTAATTACTATTACTGGAGATCATCAATTCAAGCAATGAATCCTATACCTGCTTGGAGACATCTCACGTCATACTCTCTTACAACAGAAATGACTAAGGAAGACATTGATAATTTAATGTCAGATGCTGAATCAGGTAAGTGGGTTATTTTCAATTTACACGCAGTGACTGATCCGTCTGAACATTTTCTAGATCAGTTCCAAATGCTTCTTAATGCTATTGAAGATAGTACATTAAAAGTTGTACTACCTCATGAAATGTTTGAAGAATTTGGATATGCAGAAGGTTTTATACCTAGAATAGAAGCTAACACTTTTCAGTCGTATGAGATAATTGGAGTTGAAGATTTTGATAAATCAGTTTCTTTATCTATTCCTGTATTGGAAATAGACACTGAATTAAAATTGGTATGTCCTAATGATCAATTAGAAAACAATTTCTCAGAGCTATATGAAAATCCTATATTGATTTGTCCTAGCTCTAGTGAATACCTTGGAGATTTAGGTCAAGATGGAGCATCTATTATTTTGGGACACAGACAATGGGGAATTGTTCCTAAAGTCTTTGCCCATCTTGATAAGATGCATGTCAATGATTCTCTATCTATATCAACGGATAATAAGAATCTCAATTACAATGTCAAAGAAGTTCTGGAAA
Organism: Bacillota bacterium; assembly: GCA_052035585.1. GTDB lineage: Bacteria > Bacillota > Clostridia > Tissierellales > Sedimentibacteraceae > UBA1535. The sequence goes on along the minus strand of JBPOHM010000148.1, from coordinate 1,830 downwards.
TAGAGCCAGAAGAATTATGGCAAACAATAGCTCAATACTATGAGAAGGGTACAGAAGAAAGAATTTCATATTTACTTCTGATTACTTGTACACCTTATGGTACATCATTAAAAAGGTTGATTGTTGTATTAGAAAGGAGTTACATTGAATACTAAAGTTTTAGCAATAATCCCCGCACACAATGAACAAAATCAAATAGGTACAGTTATAGAAGATTTGTTAAATCAGAGTATGCCTGTGCCTATACTGGTTGTTCTTGATAATTGTACTGATGGTACAAAGGCTGTAGTCAAAGAATATTTAAAAATGTACAGACAGGTTTATTTTTATGAAACTGTACATAATACAAAAAAGAAAGCAGGAGCAATAAACCAAATACTTAAAGTTATTTGGGATTATCCTTTAGAAGCTCTTTTGATTATGGATGCTGATACAAGAATAGATAAGTATGCCGTTGAGCATGCTTGGAAAGTTCTTAAGTCAGACGACTCTCTTTCCGCCATTTGTTCTAAAGCAGGTGTACTTCCGTATCAAGGAAAAAACATATTTAAAAGAATGCTCTACCGTTTACAACGTCTTGAATATTCTCTCTTTGACTCACAAAGAGTCGAAACTTTCTTGGGTATCAAAGTTGTTCATGGTATGGCTGCATTACATCGTTTTTCTGCCATAAAATCAGTTGGAGGATATGATGATGACAACCTTGTTGAGGATTATGATCTCACAGTCCGATACAAGGAGTCAGGATTCAAAGTAACAGTAGATCTTAATATGAAGGCATATACAGAAGTTCCTGTTAATTTGAAAGATTGGTGGGTACAGCGTTTACGCTGGAATCGAGGTGGATTGGAAACATTAAAATCTCATGGTTGGAATAAAGTAACAAGGAAGGATATTCTACAGCATTACTTTATGAATATCATGACACCTTTTCAATATGTGTTTCTAATAGCGTTTATAGTAATGTTACTGCAAGGCTACTTATTGATGCATGGATTGGTTTTAGTTTTAACTTTGTTGGGAATGGTCTCTGGCATATATAGATTAAAATATTTGGAAGATCGAACAGTCTTTGATTACATTCTTCGATTTTCATTAATACCAGAGATGGCATATGGGTTATTACAAAGTTTTAATCAATATCATGCGTATTTCAAATTCCTTTTTAATAAGAAACAATCTTGGTAAAAACAAGAAAGGAGGTATAAATGAATGGGTATGGACCAGCTTTGCCGGCCACAGGAGGATTTGGGTTTGCATTAGTTTGGGGGATCTCAAATCAAAATCTATGGGTAATTGCATTCTCTATCATCGTTTTGCTTGTGATAGCGATAAGTTTTATCCGCCTTATAGTTAACGAAAGGAAGTTAGCAAAGAATAGTGAAAAAGAACTTTACAATTGAATAGAAATTTATCCCTCCCTCTTTATAGAGAGGCACCTAAAAAACTGCCAATAAATTGGTGGGTAGGAGGGATAAACCTGGTTAGAGGAAGGAATTGTATTAAAATACAAAAGTATATTTTACCCCTTCCTCTAACTAATAAGTCATCTGCACAGCAGATCTGATGAGTCTTCCTTATTGGTAAGACGAAACTTATTTAACTATAACTAAACTTAGTTAAATTTTTAAGATTATTTCTTTACTATTAACAGATTTTAGACAGGTTATTCTTGTACGATATATGTTAAATTCAGTCTTAAAGTTTTATATGTATTTAACTCATACAACAGTTTTCTTTTTCCAATTATTTTTGTACTATTTACTACTATTAAAAATATAGTTAATATAGATAGTAGGAAAAATTATTTAAGTAATTTAATGTATGAGT
>JBPOHM010000031.1:0-18593 GCA_052035585.1 Bacillota bacterium | reverse complement strand
TGGAAAATTGTTAGCTGTTGGTAGCTTAGATGATTTGCGAAATAGGTTTTTTTCAGGGATGAAGGTTCATATTAAAGCAAATTACTTTCCTGATGAATTAGTTATAAATAAAATAGAAGATCAAATAGCTGAAATAAATGTTCAAACAGAAGAAGAAATTCCGCTAATTGTAAAAAGCATTGTAGATGCTGGTGGCAACATATATTCAGTAACAGCAAATAAATTGTCATTAGAAGAGATATACTTCTCTCTAATTGAGAAGCAGAAAGAGCAAAAGGAGGTTAGATAATTATGAAATCAATGCAATCAGCTTTAATTTTAAAGGACATACGTGGTATAACTGCTAGTAAGCAATCTTTAATTGCAATGATAGTTGTACCTTTAGTTTTAACAGTTTTTATACCATCTGTTTTCATTATATTGCTTCATTTTATACCAAACGAGCTAAGTGAGTTTGAAACTATGCTCAGTATGCTTTCAATTGATGTTACACAAGATAATATGAATATTGCAATTATATCATTATTAATTAATAATATAATGCCAATGTTCTTTATAATAATACCTATTATGGTATCTTCAATTATGGCAGCAAGCTCATTTGTTGGTGAAAAGGAAAAGAGAACGTTAGAAACACTTTTATATTGTCCACTTTCTCTTAAGCAAATTTTTCAAGCCAAAATAATGTCTTCATTTATAATGAGTACTCTTGTATCTATTATCTCATTTGTTATTATGATTATAGTAACTCAAATAGAGATCTTTTTTACAACAGGTATGCTCTTACTACCAAGCTATGTTTGGCTCGTGGTTTTAATAATTCTCTCACCTGCTGTATCCCTAATTGCTATAACCTTAATAGTAAGAGGATCGGCAAAGGCTCAAACAATGGAAGAATCTCAGCAACGTAGTGGACTATTAGTATTACCAGTAGTTTTCTTTGTAGCAGGACAATTTATGGGGCTTTTCCTTGTAAATGCATGGATTCTGCTCGGTATAAGTCTAGCTCTATCTGTTGTTGCATATTTTTTAATGAGTAAGGTATATAAAAATATAAGCTATGAAACAATTCTTAAATAAAATAAAAGATATATGAAGCCTATACTGATAAGTTATAGGTTTTTTTCTTTTTCTTGCAATGTTGTTAAATATTCTTTATAATGTTAATAAAAATAATTTTACAAAAGCTAAATAATAGCTACATCCTGAAATTATAACATATGTTGAAAACATTATATAAATAAAAGGAGAAGAATTATGAAATCTATTTTTGTATCAAGTACATTTAAAGATATGCATGCGGAGAGAGATATGCTTAATATCGATGTGTTTCCTGAAATATCTGAATTTGTTGCTGAATATGGTGAAGATGTATCTTTTATTGATTTGCGCTGGGGTATTAATACTCAAGAGCTTGAGAATGATGAGAGTACACATAAAATTCTATCAGTTTGTTTAGATGAAATTGATAATTCAAAACCATATTTAATTGCATTTTTAGGAGAAAGATATGGTTGGATTCCAGATAAAAGGCTGATTGAATATGCGGTAACTCAGAAGTCTCCTGAGTATTCTTATCTTGCTGAGATTGAAAAAAGTGTTACTGCACTAGAAATTGAGTATGGTGCATTATCAAAAAACAGTTCTATTGATCATTGCTTATTTTATTTCCGTGAACCACTTCCAATTGAAAAATTAAGTCAGGAGCAAAGGGATCTATATAATAGTGAGGGATTTGAACATAAAAAGAAGCTAGATGAGCTTAAAACTAAGATAATTAAAAATGGTGGTAAAATACGTAATTATAAGCTGGATTGGGACGAAGAGAAAAAATGTATTACTGGTTTAGATGAGCTTAAAAACCAAATTATCAATGATTTAAAAGAGCTCTTTATTAAGCATGATGGTGATTTAAAGCCTATGCCATGGCCTAAAAAGGAAATTCAATATGCTGAGCTCTTTTTTAGACAAAAATATTCTTGTTCATCGTCACGTGCGAGACTGTGTAATGAAATAGTAGATAAAATATCTTCATTTACAGAAAATCTTGTAATAGTAAAGGGAGAGCTTGGATATGGAAAAAGTACACTACTCGCTAAGCTAATGGTAGAACTACGCAAACAAGAAATGCATGTTTTGCCAATTGCTTGTGGGCAAAATAAAAACACTTCAAATGATATTGATGTTTGGAGACAAATAATATTTTATTTAGAAGAAATATTAGATTCACCGGTACATACAGATAATGATGTTAAATATGGACCAAGTGAACATCGTGTAAATTGGGTAAAGGAAGCTTCTATCAAATTATCTGAATGTAGTAAAAAGCTTTCAAATCCAATTGTTATAATGATTGATGGGGTTGAGAAGCTTCACGCTTACAATGATTTTATTGCTTCACTTTCTGCTTTGCTACCTATGTTACCTCAAAGGGTTGTATTTGTTTTATCTAGTGCCAACAATATTGAAATTTCTAAAAATGCACAGGATAAAGCAAAAGTAAGTGTATTTACTCTTGATGTATTAGAGCGGGATGAAAAAGAGCTTGTTCTTAAGAGCTTAGAGTCTTTATATTATAAAAAAGAACTAGTTTCAGAGGTAAGGACTAAGCTGCTTTCCCTACCAATGTCAAATAATCCACTTTACCTATCTGTAATGTACCAACGAATGATTATGCTTGATATAAATGATTTTAGAGAAATAATTCGTCTTGGTGACGGTTTAGAGGGACAGACTGAGTATATGCTTCGTTTGATTGAGAATGCGCCGATTGATTTAGATGGAGCATGTGCTATGCTAATGGAAGAAGCTGCAATTCGTATTAATCCAGAGCTATGTAAGGAAGCATTAAAGCTCATTGCAGTATCCCATGGAGGCTTACGAGATAATGACATAAAGGGAATACTTGAAAAAAGAGATGTTGAATATAATAAGGTGGATTTTAGACGCCTTTATAAATATATGAGACCATATTTTATAGAATTAAGTGATGGACGAATAAAATTTGCACATGGAAATTTTAAATATGGTATAGAAAAATTAATTAGTGAGGATCAGCTTAAGAGCCTTTATGAAGATATTTTTACATATTTAGAATCGCTTCCAGATAATGATCCAGTCCATAAATCTGATTATGCTTGGTTTGCATGGAAGTGTGATAAAAAATTAGAATATCTAAAAAGATTAGAAAATTATAAAAAATACCCTAATCCTTTTGCATTAATTTCGACTGCACAGGTATTATTAGATATTTGTGAAGTAGATAAGGGAGAGTGGCTCATTGAGACTTTAAAATTATCCACAGAGCCGGAATTGCTTGATAATTTGATTCGAAAAATACGTATTGATGTCTATGTGTATTGTAATTTTTCTAAGAGTAAGTACATGTTGATTATTCCTATATTAGAACAAGCACTTAGAAGCTCTGAGTTTATTGCTCATAATTACCACAGCTCAGATAGTATATTTAGTGCTAGAGCACTTTCGTTACAAATAGCTGACATATTTGTAGAATGCGAAATATATGACAAGGCTGTGGAATATTATAATAAAACTATTGAGATTTATGATGCTTTAGGTAAGGATGTAAATGGCTATGAAATGATATATAACAAAATTGGAGATGTATATAATAAATGTGGGAAATATAACGATGCCTTACAATACTATAGCAAAGCAATAGAATCCTATGAAGACTCAGCAAAAGCACAGGGAAGTTACTTTGCTTTAGAAAATTTAATATTTAATTATGAAAGGCTTGCAAAATATTGTGATACATGTAATATACAGGATATGATGTTAAAGCTTCAAAATAAAGCAAATGACATAAAAGAGCTCCTTGAACAGGTTTCAAAGGAAGACGGAGATAATATATTCTTTAAATTTGATTTTATAAAGCAAACATTTGATGATTATATGATTGATGCCGCCGAACACAAGAGCAATGGAGAATTTGATGAAGAACTCGAATGCTATAAGTCATCCTTTGAACTACTTGAAAAGGTAGTATTAAAGTGGAATAAAATAGATAATTTGAAATGCTTGGCTGAACTATATAATAAACTTGCTATTGAAAGTGAGTCAAATGGAGATACATATCTGTCACAGGAATGCTTGGTTAAATCACAAAAAATTTTAGATTGCCTGACAAATGAAGCTGAAATTGAAAATCAGTATAATATACATAATACGAAGTGGCAAAAATTAAATATTTAAGATATAAAGGAAGCTTGTATTTTTAGTATACAAGCTTCTTTTATAAAATTTGTTTGATTAGAAATCTATTTTAAGTGTAAAAATATAATAATAAAGCTTTAATAGCATTATACTAGATTAATATAATAATTTTAAATAATAAATCAAAGAAAGGAAAATTATAATGAGTAAAATAACTATAGAATTTTTCCACGATGTAATATGTAGCTTTTGCTTTCCAATGTCATATAGAATGCGTCAGTTAAAGGAAATGATGCCTGAGGTAGAAATTGTACATCGCTCATTTGCACTTGTTAGAGATGAAAATGATTTTAATCTAATGTTTGGTTCAAGAGAAGCTGCAAAGGCTGAAATATTAGGACATTGGGAACATGCAAATCAAAATGATGATTTACATAGATTTAACATTGAAGGTATGAAAAAAACAGACTTTCCATTTCCATCATCTATGAATGTTCTTATTGCATGTAAAGCAGCATATCATATTGCTGGTGATGCTGGATATTGGGATGTTTTTGATGCCTTACAAAATGCTTTGTTTGTTCAAAATCGTAATATTGAGGATATAAAAATAATTAAAGAATGTGTTTTGAGAACAGGTATTGATTTTGCTAAATGGGAACAGCATTTCGACAGTCCTATTATAAAGGAAGAGGTTGAAAAGGACTTGCTATTAGCAGAGCAATATGGAATTAGAGGAGTTCCTTGTCTTATAATTAATGGAAAGCATAGAGTTAATGGTGCACAGCCACTTGAAAAGGTTATTCAAGCCATTAAAAGTACTGTAGGAGAACAAGAAGCAATATCCTCTTCAGATGCGTTTTGTAGATTTGATGATGGTAAAATGAATTGTGATTAAAAATTTTAATGAGGAAATAGATAATAAAGAATGATAGATTAATTTATTTAATATGTATAAGCAAAGTATAGTAAAAATGTACTTTGCTTTTTTGTTTACTATGCTTTAATTTTCAACTTATGATGGCAATATATTCTAAAATTTATAAATATTTTTTATAAATTCAATAATTTACTTGTATTGGTTTTATATAAAATTAAAAGTTATAATGTCAATGGAGTACATATTTATACAAGTTAATAGTAGTAAAGAAGATGAACTAGTTTTAATTGTTAATAATGCAGTATATTTATAAGACGATTAAGAATTCTGCAAAACTGCTATACAGTTAAATTAAATAATCACTGAACTGCAAGAAAATTAAAGTAAAAATTACTTTGCAATTAAACAATAAAAGTGAGGTGAAAATTAACATGGTAGACATAGCTGAAAATATTATAGAAATAACAGAAGATACACAAAAAAATCGATTTTTGACTTTTTCATTAGGCAAAGAAAGCTATGGTATTGACATTAAATGTGTAATTGAAATTATTGGTATTCAAAATATCACTGAAATACCGGAGGTTCCTGAATATATTAAAGGAATTATTAATTTAAGAGGGAAAATAATACCAGTACTTGATGTCAGACTTAGATTTAAAAAAGAGCCAAAGGAATATAATGACAGAACTTGTGTAATAGTGGTTGATATTAAGGATGTATCCATTGGGCTTATTGTAGATAATGTTTCAGAAGTTATTACAATTCCTGAGGAGGGTATGGTAGAACCACCACAAATGAACAAAGGACTTAACAACAGATACATAAAGAAAATTGGAAAGATAGAGAATGACGTAAAATTACTTCTTGATTGCGAGAAATTAATAACAGATGATGAGTTGGAAGATTTAGACGAGGCAATATAGGTATAAAAAATAAACTTTAAAGTGCTTGCTAGAGCTTTCTATTAGGTTGTTAAATAAATAATTTTAATATTCTGTACTCTATAATATACATTTGATATATTAAAAGGCTATATTCATAAAAATTGTAGATAATATTGATGAAGTTGCTAATATTGTAGGTAATATAGCAAATGCATCAAGTGAGCAGGCAGTTAGCATCAAGCAAATCAATCAAGGTATCATACAAGTATCACAGGTTGTACAATCTAATTCAGCTACTTCTGAAGAAAGTGCAGCTGCAAGTGAAGAGCTTTCAAGTCAGGCTACAATGTTAAGAGAGACAGTAAATCAATTTAAGCTTAATTAGTAAGAAATTAATAAAAGTCGGATAAATAAGCAAGGCTATTCTATACTTAGATTAGCCTTGTTTTTAATTTATATGTAATTACTCAAATGAAGAATATGACATAAGATGGCGTATAAATTTTTTAATAGATTTTTGCTTATTTGAGTTTTTATGATACACTAAATATAGATATGGAGATTCAGATTCTATATCTAATGGAATGATAGAAAGATAATTTTTTAGTATTGGTATATTGGCTATTATTGCAATACCAAAATCCTGTGCAACCATTTCGCTAATAGTTATCTCGCCATCAAAAGTGTATGCAATATGAGGAGTTATTCTTTGCTCTTTAAAAACCTTACGAATAAAAATGCCTAGATAATTTTTTTCCCTATAAGTAATAAGTGGATAATCCTTTAAATCATTTAGATTTAATCTCTCCTTATAGGATAAATCGTGTCCTTTATTGGCTATAACAACAAGCTCCTGTCTTATCATAGGGATAAATACTAAATCCGTATCATTTTCTATTTTAAAGCAAAAGCCAATATCATAAATTCCATTATAAATTCCTTCTATTATTTCCTTGCTTTCTAGACAAGTAAATAAATCAAATGTAGTTTGTTCAGAAAAATTCATATAGGTTTTTATACTCTTTGAGATAAAATCGCCATGTAGGAGTGGAATGGTGCCAATTGCTATCCTATAAGAATCACTATTAACACTTTTCTTAAAACTTTCAATACCATCATCTAGTTTTGTTAAACCATCATTGATGCAATTATAAAATTCTTTGCCCTGATTTGTTAGAATAACATTTCTTCCCTTTTTATGGAATAATGAAGTGCCTAATTCCTTTTCTAGATTGTCTATTGAATAGCTAAGGCTTGGTTGACTAATAAATAATTCAGTTGCAGCTTTTGTATAATGCTGTAATTCTGCCAATTTCTTAAAATAGTATAATTGATCTAATGTCATTTGATTGTCCTGTCTGTTAAAGTCACTAAGTACTTATTTGTCAATTTATAGGTAATGTACTAAAAATTGCTATATAATTATACCACATAGTTAATAGTTTGTTATAATTAAGATTATGTAACAAAATATAAAAATTCTATATTTGATAAATCATTATGCTGGTAGTATAATGATTGTGTAACTTTATTTGTATTTTATCTATAAATTTATGGAGGATAAACAATGAGATTATCTAATTTAACATGGCCAAAAGCAGAAAAGTATTTCAAGGAAAATGATATGGTATTGTTATCAATCGGAAGTATTGAATGTCATGGCAGACATTTACCTTTAGGGACAGATACATTAATACCAGATAAGATACTAGAGCTAATAGAGAAGAAAAGTGATATATTGATTGCTCCAACTATACCTTATGGTGCTTGCCAGTCCTTGGAGGATTATCCTGGAACAATAAATATAGATAATGAGATTTTATACCAATTCCTATATTCTGTTGTTGATAATTTGTATAGGCATGGTGCAAGAAAGATTATTATATTGAATGGACATGGCGGAAATATAAAGGTTATTGAAAGAGTAGGACTTGCCTTTGAGAAAAAAGGTGCTATGGTTGTTATGCTTAATTGGTGGCTAATGGCTTGGGACTTAAACCCTGCTTGGAAGGGTGGACATGGTGGTGGAGAGGAAACGGCTGGTATAATGGGAGTTAATCCATCACTGGTTGATACAAGTGAAATAGATGGACCTTTGGAGCTGAAAAACATTAATGATAATCTTATTGCAACTGGATTTAGAACTATACGTTTTAAAGGTGTAGAGTTTGAAGTGATAAGAAATACTCGAAATGTTACCGATAATGGATGGATAGGTCCAGACCATCCTAATACAGCCACAGTTGAGTGGGGAAATGAAATGCTTCAAACAACAGCAGATTACATAGTAGAGCTAATAGAAGAATTGAAAAAGGTTGAAATATAAATAAGGAGTGTAAAATGGATAAGAAAAGTACATTAAAAATGATAGCTGATATTTCAAATGCTAATGGAGTATCTGGATTTGAAGATTTAGTAGTAGAAAAAATACGTGAACATAGTCAGGGACTTGGTACAATAAAGGAAGATAGTCTGCGAAATTTATACATTTATAGAAAAGAAAACAAAGGTAATAGAATAACAGTGCAGCTTGATGCCCATAGTGACGAGGTTGGGTTTATGGTACAGGCTGTTAGACCAAATGGTACATTGCAGATTATTCCAATAGGAGGATGGGTAAGCAGCAATGTTCCTGCACATAGAATGTGGGTAAGAAATGCTGAGGGTAAATATATTTTAGGTATTACTGCAAGCAAGCCACCTCATTTTATGTCAGAATCAGAAAGAAAGGCTCCACTTGACATTAACGATATTACTGTTGATGTTGGTGCTGTGTCAAGAGAAGAGGCTATTGAGAAGTTTAAGATTAGAATTGGTGAACCTGTAGCACCAGATGTTACATTTGAGTATATAGAAGAACATGATTTAATGATAGGTAAGAGCTTTGACTGTCGTCTAGGCTGTGCTTCTATAATAAGTACCTTAAGAGAACTTGAAGGTCAAGAATTAAATGTTGATATAGTTGGAGCACCTGCTTCACAGGAAGAGGTAGGAGTTAGAGGTGCAACAGTTACAGCAAATGTAATTAAACCTGATATTGCTATTGTATTTGAGGGCTGTCCGGCTGATGATACCTGTGTTCCAGCATATGAGGTGCAAACAGCAATTAAGAAAGGACCAATGCTAAGACATATTGATGCAAGAATGATAACAAATCCACGTTATCAAAGATATGCCTTGGATCTATGCAAGGAACTTAATATTCCTGTGCAAGAATCTGTTCGTAAATCAGGTTCAACTAATGGTGCTTCTATTCATTTATCAAATAAAGGAGTACCAACAATAGTTATTGGTATACCTGTTCGTTACGCACATACTCATTATGGAATATCTTCATATGAGGATTATGCTAATGGAGTAAAATTAGCTTGTGAAATATTAAAGAGATTAGATGAAAATATAGTAAAAAGCTTTTAAAAACTTAAACAGATTTTATGAAGATGCATCTGATGATGAAATTGATATTACATTAAATACTGTTTTAAAATTAGAAGGTAACCTAATTAGGATTTATTAAGAGTAAGCGATAAATTGTTGCAAATATAACAATTTATCGCTATTTTTATACCTTATAAGCTGCAATCTAAAAAAGCATATTCCTCATATCTAAGTACTTCTCCAAATTTAACATCTATCCTTTTCTTAAATATCGGACCATCAACTACAATTGTATGGAACTCTCCTGCTTCACCGCAGCTATCAATTCCACGATTTTCTAAAGCTTCTATATACTCAAGACTTAATTCTTTTCCTAAATCTTCAATCTCCATTCCCTTTGATAAGTTAACTGTTACAATAATACATTTAAAGCCTGCCTTTATAAATTCTGTGACTACTTCTCGATGATTCATCCCTCTTAATGGTAAAGCTAAGCCAAGATCCACTTTTTTTGTGACAATGTCATGCCAACAATCTTTATCAGGGACATCTAAATCACCGGCAACTAAAACCTCTGCTCCCATAGCTTTAGTTTTTTTCAACAAGCTAATAAATTTATTCTCATATTCCTCCCAGCTAGCAGCATCTAAAAACACAGGTAAACCAATAGAAGAAGCTTGTTCCTTTACAATTTCTTCAGTAAGTCTATGCGACCTTGAATAAGCACCATTATCTTCCATCATTACTATTAAAGCTACTGCTTCACCGACTGCCATAGCTTTGTATAAAGCAAAGGTACTATCCTTTCCACCGCTGAATGAAGCAACAAATTTTTTCCCAACAGCTCCATTTCTCCATAAAATGTTATTATCCATAATTACATAAATCCTCCGTTCTTAATAAGTCCTTAAATATTATATAATTCTTTAGACTTCTTTACAAGCTTATTACCATACTTTACAAGACAAAAAATTGAATAAAAATATTTAAAAAAATATATTGACACACACAATTAAATTGTGTACAATTAAATTACAAAAATAGTTAAGCAATTTAGTAAAAAAATAAATTTGATATATAATAATATATTATAAAACGAAAGGTTAGGTATAAAAAATGAAAAAGGTTTATGATTTTGAAGTTTTAGCAGTAGATGGCAAGAAGGTGTCATTGGAGGAGTATAAAGGTAAGGTATTATTGATTATAAATTCAGCGACAAAATGTGGTTTTACACCTCAATATGATGAATTACAAAAATTATATGAGAAATATAAGGATAAAGGCTTTGTTATTTTAGATTTCCCTTGTAATCAATTTAAAGAGCAAGCACCAGGCAGTAATGAAGAGATTGTTAGCTTCTGCCAAATGAATTTTGGAGTTGAATTCCCTATATTTTCAAAGATAGAGGTTAATGGAGAAAATGCTGATCCATTGTACAAATTCCTTAAATCACAAAAAGGCTTTGAGGGATTACATCCTGAGCACCCAATTACAGCAAGATTAGAGCCAATATTAGAAACTATCGATCCAAACTATAAAAATACACCAGATATCAAATGGAACTTTACAAAGTTCTTAATAGATAGAGAAGGTAATGTAGTAAGAAGATTTGAGCCAACTCATAACATGGCTGATGTAGAGGAAAAAATTAAAGAGCTTTTATAATAGACTCTAGATTATTAAAGAGGTGATATTATAGAAATTAATGATAAATACGATAGTTTAAAGTTAAAGAATCAGCTTTGCTTTCCATTATACGCCTCTGCAAAGGAAATAGTTAGACAATATAAGCCTATCTTAGATGAATTTGATTTAACCTATACTCAGTATATAACTATGATGGTTATGTGGGAGAGAAAAGAGTTAAATGTTAAAGAGCTTGGAGAGCATGTATATCTTGATTCTGGAACGCTTACTCCCGTTTTAAAAAAGCTTGAAGCAAAGGGCTATATAAAAAGAAGCCGTTCTAAAAGCGATGAAAGAAATCTCATTGTTGTATTGACAGAAAAGGGTGAGAAGTTAAAAGAAGAAGCATTAAAAATACCAGCTCAGGTAGCTAAATGTATTAACTTAGATTTAGAAGAAATCAATATACTTCGAAAGCTTTTAAATAAGATGTTAAACAAAGCTTAAAAAATAACAGTTAAAAATAACACTTATTCATGACTTCATGCGATAAGTGTTATTTTATTATTTTGTCCTCTTTTGGAAGACTAGAGGTTTATTTTAGTGACCCAATCAGGAATCATATCATTTTCATACTCACTTGGTGGGATAACAAAAACAGTTTCATAGTTAGGCTTTTTAGATGGAAAACTTCCATAACCATCTGATAAGTAAATTAGTCCTTTTAGATTATTAAGCTGCCCATTTTTCTGCAATTCATTTATTCTATCAAATACAGGATTAAAATCTGTTCCTCTAAAACCAAAAGCCTTGAAATTAGAAGTATAGTTTTCAATATCAAATTGGTCTGTAATGTCTTTTTCATCTACTATCTCACTGTCACATTGTATAATTTTTATTTTTACTTTTCTATTACCTAATTTTATATCTTCAAATATTTTAATAGTTTGACTTAAAAAGTTTTTCATAATGTCACCACTGCATGAACCTGAAGTATCAATAGCAAGAACAAATTCTTTGATAACATAGTCTTCCTTATACTCGTTATATTCAATGATAGGTATATCGTTGTACATTTTTAGTCCTGTTGTGTACCAAATCATATCGAATTCATCATAGTCAATTTCCATTAATTCTTCTAATGAAGCAAATCTCTTTAGAAATTCTTCATATGAAACTTTACTTTTTTCTATATCCTCACCTAAGAAAGATGTTGCAAAGAAGTCTTTTCCCATCCCTTGGTAAATTCCATTGCCTTTAAGTTCTTCACCAACTTCGTTGAACATCCTTATCCATGCCTGTTTTATGCTCTCAAGACTCTGCTTTGAAGCTCTGATTTTATTAGGCCTTGTCCAGTATATATGACTGTCAAGCTTGTAAATATCATAATTACTCAATAATTCTTGTTTTAACTTTTCGTTTTTTAATGCTTCATTATAAATGTTAACTGATGCATTTCCTATATTGGTCTTTAAAAATGTTTTTAGCTCAGGCATGCTATCAATAAGCTGTTCTTTTGCCTTAAGCGTTATAAAGCCAAGCTCTTGAAGCATTAAATATACTGAAATATCCATAGTTGCATCAAACAAATCATGGTCTGTAAACTGTCTTTTAGTAAAGTGTCTAAGTAAACAATGTAGTAAAACATGAACTATTGAAATATATAGCAAATTTTTATTGTGTTTATATGCTTTAATAATGTATTCTGGATTGTAGTAGAGATAATATCCATCAGTTGCTATAGTTTCTATTTCATAATCCTCCTCTAAGGTTAAAAAGTACAGAGCGATTGAAAAAAATGAATACCTTTTTTGAATTTTAATACGGCAGTGAGTTATTATGTCTTTTGCTAATTTTAAATTTTCATTTTTCATATTTATATCCATAATCCCTTTTTTAAATTTTTCTTATTCTTGCACTGATCTTTTCTGTTTTATAGTTTTCAATAAATTGAGAATTATATAATATATATTCATTGTTTCCTGTTTCAACTAATAACCTTGCTATGCTTTTATCTATGGATAAATTATTTAAAAGTATTTCTATTTCACCACCACTGTTAAAGGTATTTGTAACAAAAATGAGTATATTCGAGATCATTTTGTTTCCAAGCTCAAGGTAATAATTACGCTGGCTAACTAATTCTTTAAAGCTTTTCTCTAGTATTTTAAAGTTTTCATTAAAGTCATTATTTTTTAATGTTTTAACAAATTTATTTATGAAATTTCTTGAATCCTTGCTTACATCAGCAACTTTAATACTGTCAAATGATTTCTTGTCCTTTAAATCTAATATAAGTGCATGAAGCTCATCACACATTGTTGTAAGCTTAGCATATTCTTTGGCTGTTGCCTGTAAATTGCTTGTAAGAATCCAAATTACTGAACATCTTTGATCAAGCTTAATTTTTTAAGTCTTTGTCTTAATTCAATGTTTTCCTTACCACTTAGTATATCGCTTATTTCTTCAGCAGAAATTATATGTGTAAATAAATCATAGTAATTTGTAAACTCAGCAGATATTTTCTTATGATTAATAAATTGTGAAACAATATTGTTATTTATATCAAATCCCATTTTTTCATAAATATAAATTGTGTTAGATAGCTCTTCCCAGCCTCTGGCAGTTACTAGCTGTTTTCCTTCATTGTCATTTGTAAACACACAAAAGCTTGACTGTTTTTGTGTTAGGTAAGAAAGAATACAAGGGTGGATTTTTTTTCCTATAGCATATTCCTTCCATGCTTCAAAATCAGGTGTTATAGGAATAATTCTTAAACGGTCCATAGTCACTAAATCAAGCTCTTTTACAGATTTATTGTATTCAGATGGATTTCCAGCCAAAATTATCTTCCAGCCTTCAGGAACACTTTTTGCTCCAAATGTTTTGTTCTGTAAAAACTGAAGCATAGTAGCTGCTAATGTTTCAGAAGCACAATTAAACTCATCAATAAACAAGATGCCATTAGTTTTATTGTATTTTTCAATATAATCATAGATAGAAGAAATAATTTCACTCATAGTATATTCAGTGACTATATTTTCTTCTCCTTGATAGGACTTTTTTACTATTTTAGGAAGACCTGCTGCACTTTGTCTTGTATGATGAGTGATTGTGTATGATAAAAAACCAAGATTCAGTTCTTCTGCTAATTGTCTAGCTATATCAGTTTTACCTACACCTGCTGGACCTAAGAATGCTATAGGTCTTTGGCGATTGATAGGTATAAGGTAATTGCCATCTTCATCCTTTAACAAATATGTTTTGATTGCATTCATTGCTTCTTGTTTTGCTTCTTTTATATTCATAATAGTCTCCTTTTTTATTTTTTCAGTAAGTATATAATTAGATAAATTTTCAAATAGTATTGAAGTATATAAGTAAGTCATCCTGTATTTTAGCTTTGGGGCATTGATCAAAATGAAATTTACAATTTTTATTTTCTATATTAAAGTAGGGGTTGTATGATTTTAAAAGTGTATACATTTCTTCATCACCTAAAAGTATTGATATTAAAAATGGACTTGAAACATATGTATTTACTTCACTTAAAAAATTATTAGAAGTATTATTATATATGTTTACATAATAGCAATTGTTTAGCATATTGCTGGTGTTTTTATAGCCATTAATATTAAACTTATACTCTCCATCAATGCTAAGTAATTTTTGTACTAGTTTATATCTTTTATTAATCACTGCATCACCTAGAATATCTGATGCTATAGAAATATTATTTAATGTATTTTGACATATTGTATAACGCATTTTTTGTGGATCAGCCATAAAAAGCAAATATGCAATTTCATCTCGTCCCTCTTTTGTTGCATATTGGTATATATTACATGGGTATAAATTTTTATATACAATACAGCTTCCTAAAGATTCATTTGCTTCAAGTAGCTTTTTAATACCTTCTAAATCATCATTTTCAATACATTCAATAGCCTTTTTTAAATGATATGATATAAAATATTGATAATTAAAGTGATTAAACATAATATTCTCTTTTAAAGCCTCCTAGTTCCTTAGAGTGTTTTACTAATGTTGTAATTAATTTATCTAAGTCATTGCCAATAATGTAATCAACTGCCTTAGAATAATTCTCTGAAGTTATAAAGTTATTTTTTATTAGTAGCTTAATCCCTGTTACAGAATTTTTACTTAAAATATGTGTTGCTATGGAGCTTAATGTGCTTAAATCATTAAATTTAAATTCTATAAATTTTAAATAATTTTGAAGATCTCTTATACCTAACAGAGGTGCTTCATCAATTTCATCTACATAGCATACAAGCTTAGTTTTATTGCTTAAATATTCAAGCAGTTCCTTAGTAAAGTAAGTATAGGGAAGGAGACTAGTAATATTAATATAATCATTATTAGACGAATATAGACTCATACATAAATCCAATAATTCAATGTCCTTTGCATTTAATGAAAATCTAAGAGCTATTTCAATATCTGATATTTTTATGCCTTGCTTAGCAAATTCCTGTACACATTTTTTTCTACTATAAAGCGTAGTTTTTCTATAGCTTTCATTAAATTGAAAATTATCATTTATGTAGAATATACTATTAAAATCATAAGGTCTTAGCTGCTTGTGCTTTGTATAAAATCTCAGCAAAGGATAGTTTGAAGCTTCTAATATATCCTTTATTTTTAAATGATCAATTAATTTGCTTTTATAGTTTTTAATTAGGTAATTAATCGTGTCTTTATGTGCAAAATTAGATATCTGATAAGAGAAATCCGGAGCTGTAAAGTCAATTTTATATCCATGTTCAATTAAAATTTGAAAAGCTTCCACATTTCCATTATCAAATGCATAAATTACAGGATTGTTGGTAAATAGTGTTTCATGTCTATTGTTATAATCTGATAAATATAAAAAATTGTTATTAAAGCTTCTATTTTTATATTCTGCCAAATTTTCAAGATTCAAGTTTTCTATAATTTCTTCAAATGATAATTGTCTTTCCTGTTGTTTTGGTAAAAGCAGATTTATAGCATCAATATTATTTGAATAAACTGCTACACATAGTAGATTTCCAAAAATCAGTAATCTTTTTAGACCGCTGTATGGATTACTATTACCATTTGCTTTTATTAAACAGTAATATTTATCCATTTGTAATTGTTTAATGAAAAAGTTGAGTATTTTATATGGAACCTCATTATTTCTTATTAAGTCAGCTACAAACATTAAAATATCAATAGACTCCCAAGGCTTGTATTGAAAGTAAGTTTCAATACCGTAAATCCATACTGTTCTTAAAACATGGAGATTGTTGGTTTCGACAGCTAATTTTAAGAAATTCATAATTTTTTTTAAGCTTTTTGGTGTACAATCAAAATTCATATCCTGATCATACATTACTTTTTTAACTCTACTAGCATAGATAAAGAGATCAGTTATAAGAAGATGTACATTTTTATTCTTGATTTCCTCTTCAATAATTTGAGGCTTTCTACAATCATAATCATAGATTTCTTCTTTTTCTGCATCTGTTAATTCATCGAAGCTATCATAGTAAAAATTATTAATAGTGTTTATAAGTACCTCCTTGTATAAAATTATAGAATTGAAATTCCTTGATATTGCTAGATTTGACTAAATCCAATTCTAAATTTTGGTTTATTACTATTAGAAAGACTACTAATCGCATTGCGTATTGAAGATATGGTTAAGGTGTCTATTTCCTTTGAGTTATTATTAAATAATTCAAGGGAAAGCTCTGAAACAGATGCTTCAAATAGCTTTCTTGCTTCTCTGCCATTACCAAAATTATTATTGCATTTTATTTTTTCAAAATAATCTAGTACAATTGCTTCATATCCCTTTTCTATTGTGTATCCGTTCTTTATAGCAAAAAATTCAAATATATTGAGAAGTTCTTCTTGTGTATAATCTGGGAAGTTGATTATTTTAGAAAATCTTGATTGAAGTCCTGGATTTATAGAAAGAATTTTCTTTAATTCTCCAGGGTAGGTAGCAACTATAACAATTGTATCCGGATTGTTCTCCATGTGCCTTACTAGTGCATTTAATGCCTCTATACCATAGGAATCACCATATGTATCACTTACTATTGCACCAAACTCATCAATAAATATGACACCACCCTTTGCCATTCTAAAAATCCTGCTTATTTTTTGAGAAGTCTCTCCTAAATATCTACCTACTAAATCTTCTCTTCCAAATTCATAAAATCCATTTGATATAATATTATTTTTTTGATAAAGCTCTGCAACCGCTCTTGCCATTGTAGTTTTGCAGGTTCCTGGATTACCTTCAAAGGCTATGTGTTTATAGCTTGTCTGAGATTTGTGTCCTTTCTCTTCCATTTGATTTATATGAACATTTTTATATATCTCTTTATAAATAGTATCTTTTATCTCATCAAGCCCTATTATGTCATCCATACTCTTATTGACATTAACAGTATCTTTCAAGGAAATTAATTCATTAATTTCTTTGGTACTACCTTTTAGATTCTTTATATTTTTATCTAGATAAATTGAAAGATCATACTCCTGAAATTTATGACCTCTGTAATTTATAAGCTGCCTAATATAGTTTTTAATATTCAACTTTTTATTAAGCTTATAACCCCTTTCCTTCACTAGATTAATAAATTGCATTGTGAAATAATCTATGTTAGGATTATTTATTTTAATTGTTTCAAAGTCAGACTCAAAAGTTAGTAGTTGTATAGCTGATGTATTTTTATTGCTTTCTGGTAATACTACAGCAACATTACCGTTAAATCCTTGGAGGAAGTTTATACTCTTTTCTGTTAATGTAAATAAGCCATCTGCAACAAATATTATATTTTTAAAATCTGAGTAATCTAATTTTGGCTTACCAAGCATCTGCTCTTGTGTTATTGTTTCACCAATACTGTTACAGTTAGTATCAAATTCGCTTTCATACATAATATCAAAGTTTTCAATAGAATTTTCAACAATTGTATCATCAATCTCATTATCAGGTTCTTCAAAATCAAAAAAAATGTCGTCATCATCATCAAATATTACGTCTGATTCCATCACAGAATCTCTATCTATAAAATCACACATTAAGCAAGCTATTTGTCCTACTGCACTAATTCCATTATTTATGTTATTACATTGAATAATTATTTTTTTGTGGATATTTGAATCAAATAAGCTTAGTAGCTCATTTAAATGAGGTGCATTTTTTAATCTTTCTATTAACTCTTCCTTGCTTTGTTTTATAGGATTTATGTATTTCAATGTTACGTTGCCTGCTTCAGTTTTAATATTTCTTTTTTTTATTTGTGTTAAGTAAGGCATCATCATTGTTTTATTCATGAAATTACTTCCTTTCCCATTTATTTGTTTTTATTATAATAAATAAACCTTGGAAATTTTTCAAAGGCTAAAATAAATTTGTGGAAGGGGCTTAAAAGCTTTGAATTGAACATAAAAGATATTGCATTAACTGTAGTAATCATTTATAATTGATAATAGTGTAACATTTTGTAGAATTTTGTCATTGAGGAGAAAGTATGAAGGATTGGAAAGATGTTTATATATTTATAAGTAGCACTTTTAATGATATGCATGCAGAGAGAGATTATTTAGTTAAAAAAGTGTTTCCTAAAATATCTGAATGG
>JBPOHM010000153.1:0-1933 GCA_052035585.1 Bacillota bacterium | reverse complement strand
AGTTATTGATTGTCAGGGACTTAAACAAATTATCTCGGTGGTAGTTATTAACTATTTTCTTGATTTTCAATCAATTATATTAAAAGTTAACGAACTATTGTAATCAGTAACAAGTATAATATTTATTTAAGTTATTCTGTTGGCAGCTTTTCCGGAGCTGAAACAATAAATGAAGTCAATTATATTACTCCTTCATTATATACAAATTACAACAAGCTTACAGGTTTCTCAGTTAAGGGGCTCATTAATTCTGAAGAATATTTAAGCTATGGAATAAACTATGACTATCAATCTGCTTATGAATGGATTTCATCCAACTATTTTGATTTTGAGAATTCTGAAACTCATCTGCATTCAATTACCCTCCTAATCAGAGTTCACAATAAATTTAAGGAAAATGGCCTTTCGAACAAGCTGCTTTTATTTTTTGAGTGTGGGCCAACAATTGGCTTTTCAAATTTGGTTTTATCAAAATCACTATTTGAAATTTTACCCTATGAAAACAATTCAACACCTCCAATGTCTGATAACAATTTTATTACAGGTTTAAAAGGAATCCTTGGTCTCGAATACTCTTTTACCCAGAATGTGGGTTTCTTTTATGGCTATTCCTATAATATGAATTGGGTATCATCAAAACTCTATAACGATAAATCATTTATGAACTCTTTAATCAATATAGGATTGGTTGTAAAGCTTAATAAGAATAAATATTTCTATTATTAATATGCTGGTTATGAAAAAAATATCATTGGTTTTTGGAATTATATATATCCTTGTTATTAATACAAATGCACAAAATAACAAGGTCTATTACAGGTTCCCAACAGGAGCAACTATTATTTATGATATTTGTTTTACACCTGATGGCAAGGCTATTGGAATAGCAGATAATAAGTCTATTAAGGTTTATTCAATGGTGACAAATGAATTGATCAGAGAATTCAGGGATGGTCATAGTGGACAAATTCTTTCAATAGATATATCAAACGACAGTACCAAATTAGTTAGTGGAGCTAAAGACAGTACAGTTGTTATATGGGATTTTAAAGAAGGAAAGCTATTGAAATCATTAAAATGCAACAGTATTATAACTTCTGTACGTTTATCTCCAGACAGCCAATATCTGGCATATGGCGGATCAGATAACATGGTTTTTGTATATGATATGGTAAATGATAGAATAATTAGCACATTTTCCGAACATTCTGACGATATAACTTCTATAGCCTATTCACCTGATGGAAATTACATTGCAACCTCAAGCGGGGATAAAATGATTAATATTTACGAGAATGGAGCTTTATTGACAAAATTATCCGGACACAAAAATTGGGTACGAGATATATCATTTAATTCCGATGGGACTAAGCTTATTTCTTGTGGTGATGATCGTAAAGTAATTACCTGGGATATTTCAGATATTGGTAACCCGGGAATCATTAATGACTCAAAGCATGGATTTGACTGGCTATTAAGTGTCGATTTCAATCAGGATGATAAGACATATGCATTTGCTGATTTCAAGGGAAATATAGAAATCAGTAGTAATCCTGGAGGCTATGAATGTAATATCAAATCACCAATTAATAGGATTTTATTTAAACCCAATGAGGGTATTTTTTTAAAAATAGCTGTTGCAACAAGAGGAAAAGGAGCATTACTAATAGATGTAAAAAACATGAAAATGAAGAATTAATAACAACAAAATTTAATCAACATTATAAAAAGGACACAACCTATATGGATATCAGAACATCTTATTGAAAAATAATGAAATGAGGAACCTGATATTTATACTTGCAGTTATAGTAATTAACGCGTGTGATAAAGAAGGATAGTCCTTGTGTGGATTTTTGAAGGGTCTGTGTCGTTTTACACCAGCCATAATATGCTACCATACCGTTAGCACAATATGAGATTACAGTATGAT